>DJTQ01000347.1 GCA_002439285.1 Paenibacillaceae bacterium UBA6304 | reverse complement strand
ATCTTGAGGATTTCGTCTATATTACGATCAGCACGGGCATCGGCGCGGGCGTTTACAGCCATGGCAGGCTGATTACCGGCGCAACCGGAAATGCCGGGGACGTCGGGCATTTGGTTATCGATCCGGCAGCCGGTACGTGCGTTTGCGGTCAGCAAGGCTGTTGGGAACACATTGCCTCAGGCACTGCTATCGCCAGACAGGCCAGCGAGCTGCTGGGCCGCCCCGTCACCACAAAGGAGGCGTTTGATCTCGCACTAACCGGGGGAGATGTGCGTATGGAACAACTGGTAAACCAGGTGTTCCATTATATCGGCATCGGCTGCGTTACCTTGATCAATACGCTAGACCCCGAGTTGCTTATCCTCGGCGGCGGTGTCTCTCAGATCGGAAGCCCGCTGTTTGACGCCGTTAGAGATTATGTCGCGCACCACGCCCTGAATCCCTCGGGCCGCAATACGCCGATCGTTCCCGCCGCTTTACAACAGGATGCCGGCCTGATCGGCGCTGCAGCTCTGGTTCATGTGAATTATTAATTTTATAGAGGAGGAGCATTTCTATGAATCAACCTATATTTTTGGAACCCGTTTTTCAGGAACGAATCTGGGGCGGCACCAAACTGAAGCAATTGTTCGGCTACGAAATTCCTAATGACCGCACAGGGGAATGCTGGGCCGTATCTGCCCATCCCAACGGCCAAAGCGTTGTTAAGAACGGTGCATTTCAAGGCCTTAAGCTTGGCGAACTCTGGAGCTCCCATAAAGAACTGTTCCAGTCGAATTCGGCCGTGTTTCCCCTGCTCACCAAAATTTTGGACGCCTCCGACGATCTTTCGGTCCAGGTGCATCCGGATGACGAATATGCGGGTGCTAATGAAAATGGCGAACTGGGTAAAACAGAATGCTGGTATATCGTCGATGCCGAGCCGGGATCCGTCATCATCTATGGACATGAAGCCAAAACGAAAGAACAGCTCATACAAATGATCAAGGACGGCAAATGGAACGATTTGCTGACCCAAGTCCCCGTAAAACCCGGTGACTTCTTCTATGTCCCGAGCGGAACGATCCACGCCTTAGGCAAAGGGATTGTGGTCCTGGAAACCCAGCAAAGTTCGGACACGACTTATCGGGTGTACGACTATGACCGCCGGGACAAGGACGGCAACCTGCGCGATCTTCATTTGGACAAGGCCATAGACGTTACGTCCATTCCGCAAGCGTACGAACCTGCCAATTACAGCAGTAAGGAAGTGGGCGGACTCGCCGTGACTACCTTTGTATCCAATCCATTCTTCACCGTAGAAAAATGGAACGTAGCCGAAATCGCCAACGTGCCGGCGAACGAGAAATATACGATTTGCAGCGTGCTTGAAGGCGAGGGCAAGCTTTGCCTTCAGGATCAGGAGTATCCGCTGGCTAAAGGCGAGCATTTCATTCTGCCTGTCGATTCCGGCCCTTTCCAACTGGAAGGCAACCTGATGTTGATCATCTCGCGCGAAGGTGAATAGCGGAATCTGCCACTATTATGATAAAAGACGCTGGGTTGTCCTCATGGACTGCCCAGCGTCTTTTTTGATATTCTTTGGTAAAGAACGAAGAACTACATCTAAAATTTAACTTTGCAAATAACGTTCCTCAATGACATTAAAATGGTGAATTGAATGCCCGGCAATAATATAGGCGAGCGCCCGTGCCGAGCCTGGATGGTCGCTAAACGTTCCGATGCGCAACCAGGCTTCATCATCAAGTTGCCGAATCAGAGACAAGGTAGCAATCCGGACAGCCGCAAAATCCTGCAGCAACCCGCTTAGAGTTTGGCGGTCCGCATGCGCATGGCTCACGAACAGATTCTCCTCAAAACCGGGCAGAGGCGTCTTATCTCCCCGGGCAATCCGTAGCAGCCGATAGCTCATGATGCGCTCCGTGTCCGAAATATGCCCCAGCACTTCCTTGAGACTCCATTTCCCTTCCGCATACCGGTAGGATCCTTGCTCTTCCGTAATTTGCCCCAGCCGCTGAATCACATCTTCAACCTGCTTCTCAAGGAGAGAAGGAAGATTCCCTTCAGGTACCTCTTGAATATAAGGTTCAAAATGGTCACCATATTCTCCAACTTCCGGTTTCTCTAACATTCTTCATCTCTCCTCTTTGGTTATGTAGGGTTAATCTTCCCAAACCTCATCCATCAGTTTTCCGATTTCCTTGGTACGGTCCGCGGTGAGCTCCGGATCGGGCAACCATTTCTCCCCGTTCCAAACTACAATGTCCCCGGTCTTGGCTTTCCCATCCATTTGCTGCAGCGGAACATCTTTCGGCTGTCCTTCGATTTCCAGAATACAGAATTCTCCTTCGAAGCCCTCCACAATCGCCTTCATCCGTAGTTCACCTCTCCGTCGTGATTTCGTAACTTTGTCCATTCGATGCAATTTCAATCGTTCCATGCAAGTCATTCCGATAGACCTTAGTTCCGTACTTGTTTAGCCGGTTCAGAATTTCCTGTTTAGGGTGGCCATAAGAATTCTCCCCTACCTGAATCACGGCATATCGCGGAGAAACCTGCTGCAAAAAAGAAAGCGATGTAGACGATTTAGATCCATGATGCCCTACAAGCAACACATCGGCCCGCAGATCCTTGCCGGAACCCATCATAGCTTTCTCGCTCTCTCGTTCGGCATCGCCCGTCAGCAAAAATGAAGTTCGGTCATACGTCACTTTGAGCACCGCGCTCATGTTGTTGCTGTCTCCGCCCGCTTCAACCGGAGCAAGCATCTCTACCTTAACCTCATCGTCCCAGTCTAGCCGCAAGCCGTTCTGGGCACTTTTGACCTTAAGACCCTTATTGCGAATCGACTTAAGCAATGACTCAAATGTCTTCGTGTTGCTCTGGATTTTCGGCATGTAGATGGCGCCCGTATCATGATGATCGATTACGGCATCCAATCCGCCGATATGGTCCGCATCCGGATGCGTACCCACGAT
>DJTQ01000346.1 GCA_002439285.1 Paenibacillaceae bacterium UBA6304 | reverse complement strand
GACCCATTATTTGCAGGAAGCCGATGATACCGCCGACCGAATTCTTCTTTTTCACAAAGGGGCTTTGGTGGCGGACGGAACGCCGGATGAAATCAAATCCCGAATCGTGAAGAGGTCGGTTTCCTTCCTTCCCCGCCAAGACGGTCCGAGGTTCCGCGAACAGCTTAAAGCCTTGCCGCTGCTGGCCGACCACCATGACAAAGATGGACGGATCTACGTGAATACGGACGATACCGACCTGGCACTAGAGACTATTTTTGCGGAGAAGCTAGGGGTTCGGGATATCCGGATTGATCAGGGGCGATTAGATGAGGCCTTTGAACAACTGACCGTAAGCCAAGAGGAGGCCATATAACGATGAAGATGGCCATGCTGCTAAAACAGTGTAAAGCCGAGTTGTTGCGGGTAATCAGGAATCCCTACTATGTATGCTGGTCCCTACTCATGCCGATCGTGTTCTACTTCTTCTTTACCCGGGTCTTCAGTTCCGGAGGGGAGAATCAGCAGGAGTGGGCCGCCCACTATCTCATGTCTATGACCACCTTCAGTGTAATGGGCTCTGCCTTTATGACCCTCGGTATTCGTCTGGTACAGGAGCGGACGCAGGGCTGGACGACATTCATGCGTGTGACACCACTGCCGGGCTATATCTACTTCTTTGGAAAAATGTTCGGCCAAACCGTGATGCATCTTCTCTCGATCATTTTCATCTTTGCAGCGGGCGTTCTGATCAACCATGTCTCACTGCCTATCTCTGCCTGGATCTACAGCGCGTTATGGATTCTGGTCGGTTCCCTGCCATTTCTGGCGATCGGCACACTGGTTGGCACCATGAAGCGGGTCGACACGGCCAGCGGTGTAAGCAACGCTATCTATCTGTCCCTCGCCGTTACCGGCGGTATGTGGATGCCGATGGAGGTCCTGCCTAAACTCATGCAAAATATCGGAAAATGGCTGCCTTCCTACAACTTCGGCAACGGGGCATGGCAAATTATACGCGGGCAGGCACCAACCTGGAGCAATGTTGCTATTTTGCTGGGCTACCTCATTCTGTTTATGATACTATCCACGTATATCAGAAAAAAACAGGAAGTGGTGTAGCCAAATAGCAAGCGCCGCCGAACCCGGGTTCGACGGCGCTTTTTGTTCAATATATCTATGGTCTAAATTTAGAGAATTGCACTAACTCTGCACGCTGCAAGGGTGCTACTACGTTCACGGAGCCTTCCTGTAAGTTATATCTATACAATTTGTATTGGTCCGAAGGCTGTTCGCTGATCACATCCAGGCTGTCGCCGTTCTTATTCCATAACACAAACGCAGTAGTAATGTAACCTTGTCCTTCACTGGAAAGATTCAGGAACGATTGCTTGTCAAAATCATATATCCCGATATGACTTGAACTGGTGTCCCCGTAAGCAAAAGCCAGAGCATTCCCGTTAGGCGCCCAATTATAGGCGTGGATCGTTTCTACCCCATCGTTGCTGCTGGACAGGTGCTTATCTTTATTTAGAATTCTCTGTTCTCCGGTTTCCACATCGATGATGATGACCTGGTGTCCGACATTATTATAGAACACATCCAACGCTAAGTATTCGCCGCTAGGAGATAACGAGATTGAGGACACGCTGCTCGGCTTCTTGGCCAACTTCACCGGATGCACCTTATCCTTGTTCTCCAGGGTAAAAGAATCAAAAACATACTTTGACTCCGCCGCTTCTTCACCAACTGCTTCCGATCTCTCCATATGAACCGCAATGTTACCCACCGTCCACGTAATCTTGCTTCCCTCTTCCTTTTTCTGTACTCGCTGTTCTAATGACACGTAATCGTCTAGGTTTATCGGAAGGGACTCCTCCTGATCCTTGGAGGAAGATATATACACAATTTTGCTGGTCGCATCATATCGAACCTGGTAGCCTAAGGACTCGGTAATAAATCGAATGGGAACCAGCACGCGCCCCTTGTGGGTTTGGGCCGGTACCGTCATTGTGATAGCCTCACCATTTATATAGGCAGTACGGCTATTTCCCGTGATTTTCAACACGTCTCCTGTTTTGTTATGAATCATGGCGGATTGG
Organism: Paenibacillaceae bacterium UBA6304; assembly: GCA_002439285.1. Lineage (GTDB taxonomy): Bacteria > Bacillota > Bacilli > Paenibacillales > Paenibacillaceae > Fontibacillus. The sequence continues at coordinate 3,051 of DJTQ01000346.1, read as the reverse complement.
GAGGATGCCTCCCACGTATAGGTCAGTCCTAAGGAAGACAGACTCCGGATCGGGATCATCACGCTCTGCTTGGTAATGACGGGGCGCACATCCATCTGAACGAGTTCCCCGTTCACGTTTACTTCCACTTGCGAAGGCGATGTCTGCCCATCTGTAGCAGCGGAGACTTGCGATGTTTGCGCTTGGCCTAACCCTCCTAAACTTAGAGCAAAGATGAAGAGCACTACGATTTTTTTCACGACCCATTCTCCTCTCATTCCACAAGATTGCATTCTCTCTAGCCCCGAAATCCATGCGCCGATTGATAATTTGGCATCGTAGTATAGACGCTGTAAACCAAGAAAAGTTAGCCTGGCCCAAGCACATTTGTAAAAAAAGAAAAAGCCTTTCCCATTCTCCGGTCAAGCCGGACGAATCAAGGAAAGGCTCCTTATCCTTATTTATGACTATCTTACGGGTTCAGCGTTTCGCTCCAGTCATGCACCATACTGCCCTCAAGGTATTTCTCGCAGTCCATCGCGGCCATGCAGCCCGATCCGGCTGCGGTGATTGCCTGGCGGTAGCGTGTATCTTGTACATCGCCGCAGGCGAACACCCCGGGGACATTCGTCTCCGTTGTTCCCGGCTTAACGACAATGTAGCCGTGATCGTCGGTAGTGATCGCATCTCCCAGAAACTTTGTGTTCGGTGTATGCCCGATCGCTATAAAGACGCCATCCGCCTCCACGAGTTCCTCCTGGTCGGTCTCATTGTTCCGAACCTTGAGGCCCTTCACCACACCGTTTTCGTCCGTCTCTACTGAGAGCGGCACCCGGTTCAGCGCCCACTTTACCTTCTCGTTGCCCTTGGCCCGGTCCTGCATAATCTTGGATGCCCGAAGCTCATCCCGCCGGTGCACCAGCGTGACGGTGGAAGCAAAACGCGTCAGGAAGCTCGCTTCCTCCATGGCGGAGTCACCGCCACCGACCACGACGATCTTTTTACCGCGGAAAAAGAATCCGTCGCAAGTGGCACAAGTACTTACCCCGCGCCCGACATTTTCCTGTTCGCCCGGAATACCAAGATATCTCGCCGAAGCACCGGTCGACAGAATAATACTCTCCGCTCCCAGTTCTTCTCCGCCCTCCACCTTCACCTTGAACGGACGAGTCGAGAAGTCTACTTGCTCTACCCAACCGCTGCGGAACTCGGCTCCAAAGCGCTCAGCTTGTTTGCGCATATTATCCATGAGCTCCGGTCCCTGGATTCCCTCGGGAAATCCCGGAAAATTCTCTACTTCGGTCGTCGTCGTTAACTGCCCACCCGGCTGAATACCCTCAATGACGAGCGGATTCAAATTCGCGCGGGCCAGATAGATGGCCGCCGTTAACCCGGCTGGTCCTGTTCCGATTACAATGGATTTGTACATGCTGCCTCCTCCTTGAATATGTAACTTCGCATAAAGAAGATATTCAAAAGCCAAGCCCTGTATTGTCGGCCTGACTTAATGAACTCACACTTACTTAGAGGTTGTTCAAAAAGTCATCTTTTGATCACGTACTTATACTAAGTTTTACCCAAGTTGGACTTGCTTTACCCGTTTATATTGGACTGCTACTGAACGGAAGGGAAAATGGTTTCGATCCGTTCCTTTACCCCGCATACCTCGTCGATCCGGCGGCTATACCGGCGAACCGTGGATGCCGAAATCCCGTAACGCTCTGCCACTGCATCATAAGTGACCGGGCGACGGTGAATTTTGGCCGTCAAATATTCCAACGCTGCGGCCCACCCCTCGACATGCGTAATCTCAGGAATTTCCGGATATAATAAAGTGAGAAATTCCACCCATAGCGTTTCAAGGTCATGCTGCTGCTGAAGATCGAAGCTGCGCTTCATTTGTTTCAAGGCCAAATCGACCACCGCTTGCCACTCCGTCTTCCAAACCGGCAAGGCCGATGCAACCCGGCTAGGATCGACCAGCGTGGTCTTCCCGCCAAAGCAGACGGGCAGCGGTTGGTTGACACCCAAATTGCGAAGGACGAACAGCGCGATGTCTTTTAAATAAGGATCCTCTTCCGGCTCCAGCAGAAAAGACTTCAACGCTTCCTCCACTTCCCGGTCGGCAATCAGGCCAAAGGCCTGGATCACCTGCAGCTTTGTTTTGGAATCCCCATGGCGCAGCGCCCAGATAAAAGAAGAGCGCACCAGAGGGTTCCCCGTAATTTCGGAAGCCAGATTGTCTTGCGATGTCTCCCATTGTTTGAACTGTTCTTCAAAAGGAAGATGATAATGATAGCTAACGGTCAGCGGCGGGGAATCTTGAGTACCGATCCTCTCCCTTTCTTCCAACCTTTGCAGGTAGAAATCGGATACATCGCAGCTAGGGTCCAGCCTCTTAGCCTTACGCCATAATGACTTGGCAACACTCAAGCGCTGCGTATGATAGGCCGCTACCGCCGCGTAGTGATACAGCGATGGATCCTGGTTCATCTCTTCGTTCCGAATCAGCCGGTTAAAATGCCCGAAGGCCGCTTCATGCTCGCCAAGAATCCCCATCGTCGTCGCCAGCTTGAACACATGTTCTTGATGGAAAGGGATGATTTGGCACAGCCGGGCTGCTAACTCCACTAACGCCGTACCGTTCCCCGCATGCTGATAAAATATGGCCAGATTGCATAGCCCATGCAAATTGCCCGGTTCTTTTTCCAGTACCTCGCCGATCGTGTCCATCGCCTTATCGAACTGACCAAGATAATAATAGCCGAGCGCCAGATTGTTATGGGCCGCATGAAAATCCGGGTGCTTCTCTACGATCTCTTCCAGTATTGCTACCGCTTGCGTAAACTTGCCTTCTTCCAGCAATTCACGAGCCCGGTCGTGCTCGACCACACCTTCCATCGACTTGATGCTCTTTAGCTTCGTCGGACGGTCCAGCTCATATTGGAGCAGGTCCATCATTTCCTCCGCCTCCGTCAGAAACTGTCCGTTGGCATCCTCCTCCAGATACGTCACCAGCGCCTCTTCGGCCGCTTCGAACAAATCCATGTTCGCATAGTTATTCGCCATATA
>DJTQ01000345.1 GCA_002439285.1 Paenibacillaceae bacterium UBA6304 | reverse complement strand
CATACCCAACTCGCGGTAATATGGATTGAGCTTGCGGTTCTCGCTCCAGCAGTCAAATCTGAGGCCTTTACGCCCGAGGCTACGGCTTCGCTTGGCCGCCCAATAGATGAATTCGCGGCCTAAGGCATGCCCACGGTAAGAAGGCCGGACCGTCAGGCGATGCAAATAGCTATAGCCTTCCTCATTGAGGGGGCCCCAATAGTCGGGGTCGCTAACCTGAAGCGTAAATAGCCCGGCCGGTTCTTGGGGCGTCAAAAACAAATAAATTTCTCGCTTAGCGAAATATCCTGCAATCTCTTGCTCGGTAAATTGTTCCGGATTCCACTGTTTAATGCCAACGGACGCCATCCAGTTTGCCGCCTCGGTAAGAAGAGAGCGAACAAGATCCGCATCACCATTAGAAGCAAGGCAGATCTCGAATGTTCCTGCTGAAGTCTTTATCGTATCCAGATGCGATCTCATACCGATTCCATTCCTTCCGGGGCCGTTTCTTCCGGGACCGCCAGCGGAAGCTTGACGGATACCGATGTACCGGCTCCCAGTTCACTGTGAATCTCCATTTCCCCATGATGCAGTTCAACCAGTTGCTGGCTGATCGCCAACCCGAGACCCGTTCCGCCGCCTTGATGATTCACCTGGAAGAACCGGTCCTTCACCTTGTTCAGATGCTCTTCGCTGATCCCGATCCCGTTATCCACCACTTCTACCAGCACCCGGTCGGTTTCATTCCTGCTGATTACAAGATGAATCCAGCTATTCTCCTCGGAAAACTTGATGGCATTATCGACGAGATTCAGAAACACCTGCTTCAAGCGGTTGCCGTCTCCGACGACGGTGATATTCTGCATCGTCCGGTCCTCCAGCTTGATCTGAATGCCTTTCTGTTCCGCTTTCGCCCAGACGTTCAGCATCGTTTCTTGCAGCAGTTCCTTGAGATTCACACGCCCGATGACCAGCTTCATTTCATTCTGCTGAAGTTTGGAGAAATCAAGCATTTCTTCCACCAGTCCGATGAGTCGGTCGGTCTCTTTGGCGATAATTCCCATGCCCACCTTCGTTTCCTCCGGATCGAAGCCACCCAAGGTCAGCGTTTCGCTCCAGCCTTTAATTCCCGTCAGAGGCGTGCGCAGCTCATGCGAGATGGATGAAATAAAGTCGTCCTTGATTTGATTGCTCCGCACGATCTCCTGGGCCATATAATTCAGCGTTGCGGCCAGTTCACCGAGTTCGTATCGATAATTCCCCTTGATCCTTGCGTCGAATTTCCCCTTCGCCATCTGCGCCGAAACCGCCCTGATATTGTTGATCGGCCTTACGATCGAATTAGCCAGCCCGATGCTAAATAGCGTAACGAGAGCCAACACCGCAAGACATACCGCAGATGAAAGGAGCGTCAGCTTCATTAAATTTGCATTTACCCCTTCCAGCGAGGTAATGAAGCGGACGATATACCGATTCTCCCCGCGGACCTGAAGCGGCGTAGACACCGCCATCACCATTTCACCCGTGGACGGCTGCCGCCCGATCCATTTGCCTACGCTTCCCGCGGCTGCCTGCGAGACATCGCTGGTCTGGATCGCTTTATCCGCCTGAAATGCATTGCTGCTGGCCTCGACTTCGCCCTTCGGATTTAAGATCATAAGCTCCGTATTATCCAGTTCAAAGGTGCGGAGCATTTCCGTGAAATAATCGGGGTCACGCTCTGCATTCAGCCGCACGAACTTTTGAAAAAAGTCGGAAGCCCATGTGGAGTGGGTGTACATATGGTTATAGATCGTGTCGTAATAATAAACCCGGATCGCCAATGAAAAAATTACTTCCACCATGAATAGGGTTACGAATACGACGATGAAATATTGTAAAACGATTTGCCGGCCGATGCCTTTTTTGATCATTGTCCCTCGCCTTTCCACTTATAGCCGTGTCCCCACACGGTTTGCAGAAAAGCCGGCTCCGACGGGTTGTTCTCGATCTTCTGCCGGAGCCTGCGGATGTTCACATCGACGATCTTGGGGTCTCCCATATATTCTTTGCCCCACACATGATCCAGCAGGAGGTCGCGGCTGAGCGGCGTGTTCTCCTGCTCCAAGAAATACTGGATCAGCGAAAATTCCGTTGGCGTGAGCTCTATAAGCTGTCCATTCTTCTTAAACTGCTTGGATATCAAATCCAGGGTGAACGGACCCGAAGTAAAAGAAACTTTGGCACTACTCTCCCGGTATACATTCACTCTTCGCAGTAGCGATTGAATTCTGGCGATCAGCTCGGTCGGACTGAACGGCTTGCTCACATGATCGTCCGCCCCCACGGACAGGGCATATACTTTATCCTGTTCCTGTACTTTCGCGGTCAGAAAAATAATCCCGATGCGTTCGTTGGTCTCCCGGATCCGCCGGCAAACCTCAAATCCGTCGATCCCCGGCACCATCACGTCCAGCAGCGCGATATCTATATCCGGGATGCTCTGCAGTTTGGCCAAAGCCTCGTTGCCTTCCGCCGCCTCAATCACCTCAAACCCGTTGCGCTTGAGATTGATTACAATAAAACTGCGGATGGATTCTTCGTCTTCCAAAATCAATACTTTGCTCAACTTGGTCTCCTCCCTCGAATTCAACAAACCTAACGTTTGATCTCTTTTTCGCCTTTATTGATCTTCAAATCGGTATGACTCATGAATCCGATGACCTTGTCGTTATCCCGGGCCATCAGCTCCCAGTCCTCTTTATTCCGCTCCCATTCGGATAAGGAGAAGAAGCGAATTTCCGCCACCGTTTCACCCGAGTCTATCTTGGTGAACCAGAGATGTTCGTTCTGATCCGATTTCGGATCGATCGTCACATTCCCCCACCATTCTTTCGGAAAGTTAAAATAAAAACGGCCCGCTAAATCCATATATTGCTGCATTACAAATTTCAGACCTTGATCTTCTTCCCACTGAAAATAAGAAAAAAGCGGTATATCATCATACGGACGGGTTTCCCATCCTCGGGGTTTCTCGGAACGCCCGACTTCCAGAATGCCGTCTCCATCAACATCGCCGCTTAAGACCGGATAATTCTTAAACGTCGAGTCCTGAGACGGCAGCAAATCGATCAGCTTGCCATCCTCCATGACGACCAGGTGCGAGTAGGCATAATGCGTGCCGAAAGCGGCATCGAGGATAATTCCCTTCAACTTGGGCGTGATATTGCCGCTGACCGTATTGTAATATTCCTTGATCGGGTCATCCAGCTGAATATGATTTAACTCTTGAAAGGAGTCCTTGTATTGAAACACCGTAACCGTAGCATTCTGATCCCGTTTCAAGGTCACGACGGTTAAGTCGAGCAGACCGTCCTGATTGAGATCATCAATCAGGAAATCGTTGTAAGGCAGGGATAGCACATTCTCCACTTCAGATCCATCATAAGTATAGACAGTAAGGCCTTTCTGCGGATCTTCTTCACCGCTGGAAAAGCCGGCGATGATATCCAGGTGCCCGTCCCCGGTAATATCCCGGACTTCGAATGTCTCCAATACCTGTCCTTCTCCGTCGAATTTGACCTTTGGTACCCAAGTGTCCGCTTGATGCTCAAGGATCATGCCATGAATCCGTACCGCCTCATCCGGAGTTTCGTAGAATACGATAGCTTCCTTGATCCCATCGTTATTCAGGTCCGGCGTACGGATCGAACTGATATCACTGACGTCGCGGGGCCGGATAATCTGGGCTCCCTTGATCTCGGCGTTGATTACGCTGATCAGCGATTCCTTATCGGAGGAAAGCTGCGGCGTTTCCATCAGGGATTTCGCATCTTTAATAATGTTGCATCCGCTTAACGCAAACAGCAGGAGTCCCCCGGCCGCTGCGGTAATCCAGCTTTTGTGGAACAAGTTCATCACTCTCTTCATACCAGATCGACCGACCGCTTCTCCGCGGTGGTCAGTCGTCTGCCCGATACATCGAGCTTAAGTTCTCCCTCATAGAGTCCCCAAATTCTCGTACAATAGCGCTCAGCCAGCTCCATTGGCAATGCGGCAACCACCGTTTTGCCCTGTTCGCTGCACAGTATGCGAAGGGTATTCAGCACGCGTTCCGCCGAATGGGGATCGAGTCCCACGACCGGCTCGTCCGCCGCAATAAAATCGGCACCATGAACCAGCGCCCGGCAAATGGCTACGCGCTGACGTTCCCCGCCGCTTAGCTTGCCGGCTTTGATATGGGCTTTATCGAGCAAACCGAATTTCTCCAGCTCGTCCATGGCTCCCATATAATCGTCGGACCGGACCATTCCGGTTACGCGCCGCAGCCAGGAAGTCTGACCGGCTTGTCCGATCAGTACATTTTTTAATGCGGTCTTGTCGGGATAAAGGGTTGGGTTTTGCTCCAGGTAGGCGCTCTTTGAGCGATATTTATGCGAACCTTTACCGCCGCCCTTAATAATCTGCTTATCGTCCCACAAATAATCTCCGCTGTTCCAGCTCTCCCGCAAGGCGAGGCACCGGAGGAGCGTGCTCTTGCCGCTGCCGCTCGGTCCGACGACTCCGATCATTTCTCCCTGTTCGAACCCGGCGCTGATTCCGCGCAAAACTTCTTTTTTATTGCCATCCACCGATTTTTTCAAGTGGCTTACTTTGATCATCTGTCCGATTCTCCTTTGTGTGTTCCGCTCTTCTCTTTAGTGTATTGGAAATAGCACTGAAAATCCATTACAGCATCTTCATAATTGGCAGTAATAAAGAAAAAAATCGCTGGTTATCCCGGCGACTTTCCGTAAGGTGACATTCATGTTAGCTTTTAGAAGTATAAAGTCACGCTTTTCCAGCCATCTATAAACATTATAGTAGACAACCTCCACGCCAACAAGCCATAATAAATACGTATGCATTGACTCGTGGGAGGTTTAGTCATGTACTATGACGTGAAAATCGATGTGTCTCCGGTGTATGAACTTCTAAGCAGCTTCATTATATACACAACCCGTAAATGGGTGAACAATCTGGATGTCGGCTCCGAATGGATTGAAACGATCGATTCGCGATTTAGTGAAGAGGAACGTCAAGCCTTCGCTGAAGCAGCGGAGCTGCCCTTTTCGGACTACGATTTGCTGTATGCCCTGATATTGGAACGCGACAGCGATGCCGGTATCGATTCTTTTTTGAACGAGTTGGCCGAAAGCGATGAACATCATTTGCACCGCAAGCTCCATACCTATATTTATACAGTGAATGATGAGGATATTTTGCGACTGAGGGGATATGTACCTTTACTTCGGGTTTGGAATGAACGGTACTTCCGCTTTGTTGAAGAGCAGTATGTATCTTTATTAGAAGAAGATGCGGCTGAGAAACAGGCATTGATGCAAAAGATGGATCCCGATGCCCTTCTGGAGTATGCTTCCGGCGGATTGGTGCTAGAACCGGAACTGCCGATCGATAAAGTGGTTCTGTTACCTTCGATCCATTTTCGTCCGATTAATACTTACTGCTTCTATGATAGCACGCTACTGATCCAGTATCCGCTGGATTTGCCCGAACAGGACGAAGACGAACCACCGATCTGTTTGCTGCGCCTGACGCGAGCCCTCGTGGCGCCGGAGCGGCTTCGCCTGCTGCGCTTTGTGGCGGACGAGCCGAAGTCGCTGCAAGAGCTTGTTCAGGATCTGAATGAAGCCGAAGAGCGGCTGATGCACCATCTGATGCGTTTGCGGGTTGCCGGCCTTCTCCGCGTTCACTTGGTGGACCGGGATAACGAGAAGTTCAGCATTCGTCCGGACGGAGCTTCCGAACTGCAAATGTTTCTTGAATCCTATATTCGTCTATAGGATTTGCTTTTCCGCCGATCCTTCTGCTAAGGTAAGGTACATACTCTAAACCAACCCGCTTTCCTTCAGAAGGAGTGACATAGCATGAATAGATCGCTACGACAACAAATCATTTTTGATCTGGACGATACGCTGGTCCACTGCAATATATATTTCGAGCAAATTCTTGATGAATTCAGTGAACTGCTGGCCGAATGGTTTCGGGAATCGCATGTTACGACCGAGGAAATTCGCACCAAGCAAATTGAAATCGATGTCGCCGGCGTGGAGCAAATCGGCTTCGTCAGCAGCCATTTTCCTCAATCTCTAGTCGATACTTACCGTTATTTCTGCCGGCTCCTGGGCCGGGATCTCAATATCGCGGAAGAAGATATGCTGATGAAGCTCGGGATGAGCGTGTACGACAGGGAAGTGGAACCTTACCCGGGAATGGTCGAAACATTGAACCTGTTAAGATCACAGGGTCACGAGCTTTACTTATACACTGGCGGAGAAACAGTCATCCAGCAGCGCAAGATTGAACAGATGAAGCTGGCCGACTACTTTCAGGACCGCATTTACATTCGCCAACACAAAAACATTGAAGCTCTAGAGAAGATATTGACTTCTCACACATTTGAGCGGCGCTCGACTTGGATGATCGGAAACAGTTTGCGGACGGACATCGAGCCCGCCCTGTCTGCGGGAATTAATGCCATTTACATCAAACATCCGAACGAATGGTCCTTCAATCTTATTGAACTAAAAAAAGAAACAGATACATCCATGTATACCGTATCTTCACTGGAGGCGGTGCCGGGCATCATCGCAGGCAGCTTGACCCTTGCTCAAGCCGGCCGAAGTGCGTCCTCCGGACCAAACACGATTTAATTAAACAAGGCAGCTGCTCGGAACTGAAGCAGCTGCCTTGTTTTGTTTATCATTCTTCCCGCTGAATTTCCAGTGTCCCGGTCAGGCGGTCCGCCAAAGAGATTCTCGCTTTATAATCCCCCTCCGGCTGCTTGAACGTCAGCAGTTGGGTTTGTCCTTTTTCAAGCAGAGCGTTCAGCATATTTTGGGAGATATTCTTACCCGCAAACTCCTTCCAAATGACAAAGCCGCAGCCTTGCTTGAAATGCGTACAACCGTATCCTTTACGGCCTTCGATCAATTGACCGCCGCAGTTTTCGCGCGGGCATGGAGCAAGCGGACGGAGCCCGCCGCCGGATGATCCTGAAGAAGAGGTGCGGCGGGAGGTACTTTGCCCTCCATTTTCATTTCGGCTTCCGCTTTCGCCGCTTTCTCTGTTGCCGCCTTGTTTGCGGCCAGCCTGCCCTGCTTCTTTACCGGCTCCCTGCTTCCGTTTGCCCTTCTCGTCCTCGCCGGCCTCGAATAGCGATGCATCCGCCTTCGGCTGCGTCCGCACCTTATCGATGATGGAAACGGCAAACCGTTTGACGTTCTCCATGAATTTCTCGCTGGCCGCTTCCCCTTTGGAAATCTGATGCAGTCTCCGCTCCCATTGGCCGGTCATTTCCGGGGAGGTCAACAGCTCGACGCCCGCATGACGGATCAATTCTACAGCCATCCGGCCTTTCTGCGTCACCGTGATCCGTTTCCCTTGCATCGTAATGTAGCCGACCTTCTTAAGCCGTTCGATCGTCGCCGCCCGGGTCGCTGGCGTTCCGAGTCCGGCTTCCTTCATCGCCTCGCGAAGCTCCTCGTTCTCAAGCTGCTTTCCGGCGCTCTCCATCGCTTTCAGCAATGTTCCCTCCGTATACGCCTTCGGCGGCTGGGTCGCCTTCTCCTTCGCCTGAGCGTCGGTACACTGTACCGGAGCATCCCGGTCAATTGAGAACGGCTCGCTTACCAATTCTTCCGCTTCATCCTCATCCTCTTGTTTTTTGCCGCGCCCTGAACCGGTAGATTTGCCTCCGTTGTCCTCACCAGGCAGACAGACCTTCCAACCAAGCGATAAAAGCTCCTTCACGTTCGTCTTAAATCTTTCCGACTCCACTTCGGTCAGCAAGGTGTGCTGCTTATACTCTGCCGGAGGATAAAAATGAGATAAGAACCTGCGTACAATGAGATCGTAAATATGCTGTTCTTCTTTACTGAGTGTTCCCGCGCGTCTTAGGGTAGGCAATATGGCGTGGTGATCCTCGACGCGTGACGGGTTGCAGACGGATTTGTTGTTGACGTGCACGATCCCGGGATTTCCCCCTTCAGCGAGTTCCCGGTACGGGGACGACTTTAACATATGAAGGGTCTTGTGCATGCCATCGATATTTTGCTCGGTCACATAATTGGAGCTTGTCCGGGGATAAGTAATCTCCTTATGCTTCTCATACAGTGCCTGAGCCAAATCCAGCGTCTTCTTGGCCGAATAGCCGTATTTCGCGTTCGCTTCCCGCTGTAGCAGGGTCAAATCGTAAAGCTTGAAGGGGTATTCCCGGGTATCTTTTACTTCATACTCCGCGATGCGCCCCTCTTTCCCCCGGACCTTGTCGGCGATCGAGACAGCTTTCTCTCCATCCGTCAGCCGATCTCCCTGCCAGGTACCGACATACTTCCGTTCGTTCTGCACAAAATCGGCTTTGATCTCGTAGTAGGTGAGCGAATCGAAACTTTCGATTTCTTTTTGCCGGTCATAGATCAGCGCAAGCACCGGTGTCTGTACCCGGCCGACCGATAGCAATGTCCGGTGCTTGGTCGTAAACGCCCGCGATGCGTTCATCCCTACCAACCAGTCAGCCTCGCTGCGCGCCCGCGCGGCCAGCTCCAGATTTTGAAACTCGGAGCTGTCGTGGAGACCTTCAAAGCCTTTCGCGATACTCTCGGCGGTAAGGTCGGAGATCCACAATCTTTTTACCGGCTGGGTCAATTTAAGCTGCTGCTGGATGAGTGCGAATATGTATTGTCCTTCCCGCCCGGCGTCACAGGCGTTTATGATCGCATTGCATCGTTTGGCCACTTCCCCGATCGTCTTGAGCTGGTCCTTCGTTCGCGGATTCGGAACAATTTTGAATTGCTGTGGAAGGATCGGCAAATCACCGAAATTCCACCGTTTGTACTTCGGGTCATAGGCATCTGGCTCAGCCAGGCCAAGTAGGTGTCCGATCGCCCAAGTAATGATATAGCGATCCCCTTCCAAATAAGACCGGTTATTCTTCGCCTTCGGCTCGATGACCGCGGCAATCGTTCGCCCCATGTCCGGTTTTTCGGCAATAATGAGCGTTTTCATATTCTTCGGGCCCCACTTTCTTGCATCTTGCAAAGATCCTAAAAGAATGGCATTTCTGATTTTCGAATAAAAAGGGCCGCGCTCTGCGCAGCCCTGTAGCTGAAATCTATTATACCATATTTTCGAATCTTGCTGTAGGTGTCCCTATCTCAAGGGCGCAAAGTTATTTACTTGTTCTAATATGCCATCGATTTGTGTCAATATGTCTGGAGAGAGTTCTATACCGACCGCTTTGACATTCTCTTCAATTTGATATGGCTTCGTAGCACCGATCAAAGCCGAGCTGACATTCTTCTGTCGAAGCACCCAAGCGAGCGCAAGTTGGGATAACGCCATTCCTAACTCCTGGGCTATTTGGTCGAGCTGCTGAACGACCTCCAGTACATCGTCTTGAAAGTAGCTTTTGATTACGCCGTTTATGGATTCGTTAGCGCCCCTACTATCGGCAGGAAATGACTGACCCGGCTTATATTTGCCTGTCAGTACACCCTGAGCTAACGGAGAGAACACGATTTGGCAGATTCCCTCGCGCTCGCTCACCGGTATCACTTCTTGTTCGATGTACCTTTCGAACATATTGTAAATCGGTTGATTGGAAATCAGCGGATTCAACATCAATCTCCGCGAAATGCCTGCAGCATCGGCAATTTGCGCCGCGCTCCATTCGCTGACTGCCACGTAGAGAATTTTCCCTTGCCGCACCAGATCGTCTAATGCCCGAAGCGTCTCTTCCAAAGGGGTTTCATTGTCGTAACGATGGCAGTAGTATATGTCGATATAATCGACACCTAGCCGCTTCAAGCTTGCATCGCATTGCTCCATAATGTGTTTGCGCGATAGCCCACTATCGTTAGGACCTGTATCCATTGGAAAATACACCTTGGTCGAAAGTACGTAACTGGACCTTGGGTACTGTTTTAACACAGCACCTATTGCTTTTTCTCCTTCTCCACGCGCATAGGCGTTTGAAGTATCAAAGAAATTGATGCCATTCTCAAAAGCCGTACGTATGCATAAATCCGCTGCTTCCTTCTCGGCAGCAGTACCGTAAGTAAGCCAGCTGCCCAGCCCGATTTCACTCACCTTTAACCCGCTGTTTCCAACTCGTCTGTACTTCATTCTTAATCAACCCTTTCAACTGATGGACTTTATCACCGCATGAACAAGAGACTGATCGCACTCGTAGGTTGAACCTCCCAAATGCGGCGTAAGCACAACATTCTCTCTGTCGACCAAATAAGCAGGCTGCCTGTCTTCTTCTTGCCAGAAACATCAAGCCCGGCAGCCCCGATGGTATCATTATCGAGCGATTCTCGGAAGGCCTGCTCATCAATGATTCCCGCCCTTGCGGTATTTACCAATACGCACCCCTTGTTCATTGCTGCAAACTGTTCTTTCCCTAGAGCTCCTTTTGTGTCAGCGTTCAGCGGGATCAGGACGCAGAAATAATCCGATCGCTTCAGCATATCTTCCAAGGCGCAGTATTCGATTCCCATCTTCGACTCTTGTTCTTTAGGAAGCCGCACCAGGTCATGATATAGAATCTGCATGCCAAATCCGGATAACAATCCAACAAGTTCAGTCCCGATCTTGCCCATACCCCATATCCCGACCGTTTTGTTCCACAAATCCCTCCCGGCGTACTGCACTTTCAAATCATGGTGATTATTCCATCTTCCTTCCCGGATCGCCCGATCGGCCGGCAAAAGGTTTCTGGCTGCCGCCATCATCAGAGCTAGTGTATGTTCTGCAACTGTTCGCCACAAACTTTGTGCCAACGTCAGCTTGATTCCTTTTTCATTAACCCATTGTCTGGCCTTACCCTCACACGAATGACAGGCAATCGTTGTCAGTCCATTCGTGTCTTCACTGTAAGCCCATTTTTCAGGCACTCCATACACGATCGCCGCAGAAGCTTCAGAGAGACGTGCTTCATCCTGTGTTATCTCGTAGTATTGCTCGAGTTCTTTTCTTGCTAAGGAATGCATTGCGATATTCAAATAGCAAACAGGCATTAACATGATAGGTCCAGGTCCCCCTTCTCTTCCTGCCGTTCTCTCAACGTCGCGCAAACCCTATTTCTGTCAATTTAGAACAAGCACGTGGACCGAATGCGGCTCCACTTCAAACTGAAGGCTTCCCCCATCATGAACCTCCAATTCCCGTTGAACGGTCCGTACCTGGTCTATGCCAACATCGTTGTATGCTTCCTTCGAAACTCCTAGAACGCTATTTAGGATAGCTTTGGTGTAAGAATCAGGAATCTGAAGTCCGATGTACTCCGTGCGATCCGGGTGTTTATTGACGACAGCAATCCTCAGACTGTTATCCTCCGAACGTTTGGTTGCGACGATGTCCAAAGTTGGAATTTCGACAGCTTCGCTTCCTTCACCAACTGAGAAGGAACTGCTGTCTGCAACAAAGTAATCTACGACTACGTCGCCTAACTGACGGACATAAAGCTCAAAAACATGATAAGTAGGGCGTAGGACGATCCCTTCGGGATAGGTGTATATCAAACCTCTTGCATTTACGGTTGGAGCATAGTTCGCCATCCCCACAACGTCGCAGTGGCGGTGACAAGCATTCAACACACAGGCTGTGAACACAG
>DJTQ01000162.1 GCA_002439285.1 Paenibacillaceae bacterium UBA6304 | reverse complement strand
TTAAACACATTTATTTTAACCTACCTTACATGGACTTGGAAGCCTTCTGCGGGAAATCAGCCAATTAATTTCATGATCATAATAAAATCGGCCGCCGGGAACTTCTCCCAACGACCGAATTAACGTGAGCTTATTATCTTATGACAAGGAAGCCGATTCAACTTGATCCGCTTCGGAAGGAATCAGAATTTCAAACACTTTACCGTGCTGCAAAATCGTAATCCCTTTCGTGCGGTCTTTCATCACAACCACTTCCGGTTTAACCGACATACGCTCTAGATAATGCTTAGGCACTTCGCCGGAATCGCTGACCGTGATGCCATCCAGCTCACGCTCGTCATTTTCCTGTAATTCGATCTCAATAACTTTCTCAAATACGTCAGAAAATAATTCAAAGTTGTCAGTATAGACAGAAATACACTTCATGATCCTCATCCTCTACTATCGTTGTCTTTTTTCGTCACTCTTCTATATTTTTACTGACTTGTGACCTTTTCATACGTTTCTTGCCTTCTCTGCACACATCGAGCAACGGACATACCTGGCACTTCGGGTTCTGCGCTTTGCAATGGTATCGGCCAAAAAAGATCAGACGGTGATGCGTCAATGTCCATTCTTCCCGAGGGACCCGCTTCATCAACTTCTTCTCAACTTCCAATACCGAATCGTTCCAATTCGCCAGCGCAAGCCGTTTGCTAACTCGCTCAACATGTGTATCGACCGCGATCGCAGGCACGCCAAATGCATTGGAAACAACCACATTTGCCGTTTTTCTGCCGACGCCCGGCAATTCCACGAGCTTATCATGTTCGCTCGGCACCTCTCCGCCGTACTGTTCAATCAGAATCCGGCACAGGTTATGAATGTGCTTGGCCTTGCTGCGGAACAGCCCGATTCTGCGGATATCCTGTTCCAACTCTTCCAACGGGACGGAGACGTAGTCTTCGGGTGTCTTGTATTTCTGGAACAAATCCGCGGTCACTTTATTTACGGTCGCATCTGTGCATTGCGCCGATAACAGCACTGCGATCGTCAATTCAAAAGCATTACTGTGATCCAGTTCGCAATGCGCGTCCGGAAACATGGCAGCAATGGTGTCCAGGATATGGCGCACCCCAGCAGCATTCATTCCTCCACCCCCTAGAGGTAATTTACTAATTTGTCTTTTGATCGCGAAGACTTGCTTCGAAGAGATTTCGGCTTCGAATCTTGCATTCAGCCGGGCCCTCCGGTGCTCATGTAGGCTTCTCCTACACTCCGCTCCTCTGTCCCTAGCTTCAAGCAACCTTCTCGGCGCTGAAAAGCCAAATTACTAAATCTTCACCTTACCGAGGTAATTTACTAATTTGTCTTTTGATCGCGAAGACTTGCTTCGAAGAGATTTCGGCTTCGAATCTTGCATTCAGCCGGGCCTTCCGGTGCTCATGTAGGCTTCTCCTACACTCCGCTCCTCTGTCCCTAGCTTCAAGCAACCTTCTCGGCGCTGAAAAGCCAAATTACTAAATCTTCACCTTGCCGAATCTCCAAAAAACCGCCTTGAGCGGGAAATATCCCGCATCAAGACGGTTATTCTCACGAAAACGATTATTGTTTTTCCACTTCAACCAGCTTGTCGCCATTGAAATATAGAACAATTTTATCATTTTCTTGGAGGGATTGCACGGATAATGTGGTGTCACCTTGGTGAATATATGTTTCCGGTGTCACAACAAAGCGATAATTGTCGTTCGTCAGAGTTGGTCTGTAAACGATAATTTCTTTCGTTATCCCGTCATACCGCTGTAATTTCCGTTCCAGCGGAGACAGAACCTGAATGATCACCGATCCATCCGTATCCTTGCTGACTTCGACATGATCCGAAGTAGTCAGACTTGTAACCCCAGTGCTAACCGATGTACCACGGACCACCTTGACACCGTTATTCAATGAGAATGTCTCTTGCGTTCCTGCAAAAGATTTCACGGCCAATGTCGATCCATCTACGCTCACTACCTTGCCCAGCGTCAGTTTGACGATTTGCAGCGAGCTTGCCGTCTGCCCGTTAAATACGACATTAATCGTCTGACCTGCCTGAATATCGGAAACTTTAATCGCCGATCCGTTATCCGCAAGCAGTGTAGCTTTATCTACATAAAAGTCATTCGAAATGCCATTTGCCGTTGCACGGATCCGACTATTCGAGGTATTCACTGAAACGACCTTGAATTGAACCGCCTTCTTCACGGCCAAGGTTTGCAAAACGTCCTGATTTGCGGACAAAATAGCAGTAACCGGTTCGCCTGCTTTAATGTCGGCAAGCGAAGCGCCGCCTTTGCCATATATTTCGATAGAAGGAACGCTTCCTTGATAAGGAATTACTACTGTTTTACCTGCGGAAGTCAGAATCGAAATCTTCTTTGCATTCGTATCGGCTGATAAGAATGTACCTTCATATTTATATACGACCTGCAAGGACAACACGCGATCCCCGATATGTGTCAGGCTGATCTTTCTGCCTTCGGACAACAAGGATTCAGCACCGGAGAGCGTGGGCGTCGAAGAATTGTATTCGACTTTCGTCTTATCGTCCAATGTAAAGGCATGAACCTTTTTCGCCGAATCCACAACCATCAGCGCTTTATATTTAGCTTCATATTTCACGACGGAAAGATCACTCAACTGCTCCGACTGACGTCCCGTCACGACGATTTTCGTGATCTGATCATTAGGATCTATCGTCAACTCCACCTTATCTCCGCCGTTCTCGTCATCGATCAAATCGCTGAGAGTCGGGTCGGCGAGACCGTTAATAACAATAAACGGCTTATCGGCAAGCGCCTTGATTTCGGCTTTGCCGGAAGTATTGGAGAAGCTGATAAACTTATCATTCACGTCCAGCAAAGTGCCGGTGACGATACGTTCCATAGCTTGCGTAATTTCAAGCCGGGATACTTTGCTGTTCTCTACAGAGTATTTAACAGAAGCTCCCGTTTGGATTTCTCCAGCATTATTCAGCAAGACGTTTTGATATAAGAAAATGGATCTCTCATCATAGCTGAACGTTTCCAGATTGCCTGAAGCATCCTTGATCCGGATCGTCTTGTCCGTCAGGTTCACGTTGTCGATCGTACCGTTGCCGGATTTGTTGACGATCGCGGATTTGACCTGAACGATGACCGGCTTCTTCTCGGCGCTGAATGTTTCGCGTTGAACGATAACCGTACTATTTTCCGTCAAGCTGTCGATATTAATCGAATTTCCATTTTGATCGATGAAGCTTGTGTTAGCATCGTAAGTGTATGTTACGGAATCGTTGTTAACAAGCATCAACAAGCGGTTCCCTGACAATTTCTTAAGCAACGTGCCTTCCGACTGTTCCAACTGCTGCTTCGTATCGCGAACTTCCACATAAGCCGCGGATCCTACTTTATCGACCGCAAGAACTTTGGTGTAAAGCTGAAGTTCATTTTTAGTGCTCTTGACTTCGGAATCCTTCGTAAAATACACGGAGCGGCTATCCAGGTTAAAGCTCTTCATTTTGCCGTCTATATACAGGGTCAGCTTGTTATCACTCAGTTCGGTAACAATCCCCTCATAGACTGTGGCATAGCCCGGAGAGACATATTCACTTCCCCGGCTGAAGAAGGTAGCCAACTGCGCACGCGTCACTTTGCCCAACGGATCAAATTTGTTTCCCTCGACCCCTTTGGTAAGATCAAGCTGTACCGCTACATTTACGTAACCGCGAGCGGATGCAGTAATGCTGGACTGGTCGGCAAAACCGGTGGAAGCTCCGGCAGCCGCCTTCGCTTCAGTATCTCTGTCCAGTGCGCGGACCAGAATTTTTGCGATCCATTCCCGAGTCGCTTTTTTCTCGCCCCAAGATTCCTTCGCTCCGGTTGCCTTAACTTCCTCCGATTTATCGATCAGCTTCTGCTGAACGGCAAGCTCCAGATAAGGTTTAAAATAATTGCCGACTTTCATATCCGCAGGTGCGCCTGCCCCATCGCCAAGTTTGGATTCCAGATTCATAAAGCGAATCGCCATAGTAATGGCTTCCTGTTGGGTCACACTGTCGCTCGGACGAAATTTGCCCGCATCTCCAAGAATGATCCCTTCGGCTGCCAGCTTATAGATATGCTTCTCAGCCCAGAATCCGTCCTTCACATCGCTAAAAATCAAAGAGGTTACTGCGCTTTGCGTTGTTGTTGTCGCTGGCGTTCCCGCCTGATCCGCAAATACCGCCGCTCCCCCACCAAGGCACATTGCCGTCACAAGCATGGTGGAAACTGCCTTCTTGGTGCTTCGTCTAAAAGTGCGTTTATAAGATGACATTACATTCTCCCCTTTTAAAAATGTTCATTTAACCATGTTCGACGGCTGGCCCCCCGGTTCCTTTAAAAACGACTAATTTCTTGTCATCGGATGCTCCAGCTCTTCATGGCCCATCAGCGTCTCCGTTTGTTTACCGTCCACGAGCAGCTCGATGGATTTCACTTCATCAAACTGAAATATCGTTTGCTTCAGGGCATCCAACGCCAATACCTCGCCGCCAGCTCCCAAACGGGCTTCGTCGGGAAGCGAAATATCAATCGTCAGCAGGCCGTTCTCCAGCTTGGCCGAATTAAACTCCACTTTACCCCATAAAGCGAACAAATCGGAGTTGCCGCTGCTTTTTAACGTTTGAAGAACTGTCTTGTATTTATCTGACTCTTCCGCATACTTGATTTCAACGGTCGATTTGGTCAGTTCAAGCATTTGCTCATCCGTATAATAGGTATCAATCGTTTTTGTGATCGCTTGCTCGGGTGAATTAGGCTTCACGTTTCCGGCATCCGTCACAGATCCACCTTCCGTTTGACCGGCAGCAGAGACGGTACCATTTCCGTTCGTGCCGCTCTCCACGTTCACTCCTGCGGAATTGTCAGTCGGAGCAGCCCCGGGCTTTTGCCCGCATCCGGTGCTCAAAGCGAGCAGGAGAACGAGCGTCCCGGTGATATATAGTTTTCTGTTCATTGTCGTTTCCTCCTTAACCGAATACTGTTACTTCACGCCGAGATATTCTTTGATGCCTTTAACAATTCCCTCTGCCACCCGGTTCTGGAAATCTTCCGTATACAGGACGGCATTATCGTTCTTATTGCTGAGATAGCCGCATTCGAGCAGCACGGCCGGCATTTTCGTCTCGCGCGTGACATGCAAACTCTTCGAGCGCACGCTGCGATCTTTAAGTCCGGAAGACTGCACTAAATATTTATGCATGACTTTCGCCAAGGACAGACTTTCCGATCTCGTATAATAGGTTTCTACCCCGCTAGCGGTAGCACTACCGGAATTGGCATGAACCGAGATGAATATATCCGCCTTCAGGTCGTTCGCAATCTTGACCCGGTCCTGTAAAGTCGGATAGGTGTCACTGCTGCGAGTCAGTACAAAATCAATATCGGATTCTTGCTTCAGCAATTCCTGTACTTTCAGCACAACTGCAAGATTAAAATCTTTTTCCTTCTTCTTGGTAATGCTAATCGCACCAGGATCGCTTCCGCCATGTCCGGCGTCAATGACAACCAGCTTCTTCCCGTTTCCTCCAGGAGCAGTTCCAGGGGTGGAAGCATCCGTATTCAAGTTAACTATAATCAGTCCATCGTTATTGTTGATCAACTCGTAATTTTTGGCATGATTCAAATCCAAAACTACCCGTATAGTTGACGGCTGATCATTGAACAAGGCATAGCGGACTTTAGAAACATCGGGGTATTCAGTTACGTCAATGTATCCGTTCTGAGTTTGATCCAGCAACTGTCCCGTTGAGAATGAATCGGCAAATTTAGTGCTTGGCAGATCAATAACGATTCTGTCAGGCCCGGCCATCTTGAAGATATTTGGCTTCACATTTTTATCGACTGCAATCATCAAACGGTTATCACTGAAGCTAATACCACCGACATTCGCTAAATTAGCCGAATTATCGGGAACTTGTCCAGGTGTCTGCCCTTCGTTACCACTCCCCGCGTTCTCGCCGGAACCTGTTCCGTTTCCGCTGCCGGAATTCGGGGTAATGAGGTACACAGCCTTTTCTTCATTGTTCCAATTCACCTTAAGTCCCATTTGCTCCCCTACAAACCGAAGCGGAACAAGGGTTGTATCACTGACTAATTTCGGTGCGGCAGCAAGCTTAACTTCCTTGCCGTTGACCAATGCCGTGCTCTGACCCACGACCAGTTTCAATTGTGTATCGGACTGCTGTATGGTTATCGTGCGCGTCTTTTTATCCCAGTCGACGTCAAAACCCAGCTCCTCTACGACGACACGAATCGGAATCATCACATTTCCCTTAACATTTTGGACTTGTCCGTTCTTGGTCAATTCCAGCCCCTTACCATCCAGATAAATGCTGGTACTCCCTGCAGCGGCATGTCCCCATTGCGGAAAAACAAACAAAACCATAGCGAAAAACATAAACACCGTGAATCCAATTTTCTTCATCCGTCACCCCTACCATCCTTTGATTTTGCCTCATGATGACAAGGTGAACAGCCTGTTCCCCAGGCACCACCAGACGACATATTAGACGCCCAAAATCCTCAAAAGTTGCGATAATATGCTATTTTTCTTGCCAAAATAAGAGAACCCCGGAAGGTTGCTCCGGGGCTGTCACGTTTTATTTATTGAACGGATGTTCCAGGTCTACATGTCCCATCAGGGACTCGAGCTGCTCTCCATCCACGGTTAATTCTAATGCCTTTACTTCATCGAACTGAAAATACGTTTGTTTGATGGCATCGATCGCCAATGATTCTCCGCCGGCACCCAGCCGTGCTTCATCCGGCAACGAAATGTCAATCGCGATCTCTCCCTCTGCAAATTGTATGGAGTTCAATTCAACCTTTTCCCATAATGAGGTCATCCCAGGGTCAGCGGTTTGCAGCGCTTTAAATGCCTCCTTGTATTTCAATAAATCCTCAGTGAAAGTAATAGTCCGCTCGGATGGATGAAGTTCCATGAAGTCATCGTCCGTAAAGTATACTTCGATTGCTTCCTTCATTGCCTCAGGCGCTTGAGAACCCAGCTTGGTCCCCTCGCCATTTCCGGCTCCCTGCGTAGTTTCGCTCCCATTCCCTGTATCCGCCGACACAGGATCGGTAACTTCCGTTACCTGTGGTGTTTGGTTGCCTTCCGGCGCCGCCTGCGGCTTCTGACCGCATCCCGCTGCAAGAATTAGTGTCAACAGGAGCAATCCGGCAACTCCTAATTTTTTCATGCCTTAACCCCCTTTATCAAAACTTGTATTAGCTATAAGAGAGAAACTAGAGTCCCAAATATTCTTTGATGCCGTCAACGATCCCTTGGGCCACACGCTGTTGAAAATCTTCCGAATACATGAGAGCATCGTCTTTTTTATTCTTCAAATACCCCACTTCCAGCAAAACAGCCGGCATTTTCGTTTCCCGGGTTACATGCAAACTCTTTTTACGGACTTTTCGGTCCGCAAGTTCCGTAGATTCGACTAGATGACGATGCATTACATTGGCAAAAGGAACACTCTCGTCCCTTGAATAGTACGTTTCCGAACCGCTTGGACTGGTCTTGGCGTCCACGCTGTTGCCATGTACGGATACAAAGAGACTCGCATTCTGATCGTTAGCCAACTTGGCCCGGTCTTCCAATGACACGGTTGCGTCCGTTGAGCGGGTAAGAACATAATCCAGTTCGGTTTCCTGCTGAAGTAGTTTTTCCACCTTCAATATCACGGCAAGCGTAAAGTCTTTTTCCTTCTTGTTCGTAATGCTGATTGCTCCCGGAGCACTGCCGCCATGGCCCGCGTCGAGAACGACAAGCGGTTTGCCACCGTTACCAGGCTGCGTAATCGGAGTCGTTGAAGCGGCGGATAGATCGATGATAACCAGGCCGTCCCCTGTGTTCGTAATCTGAAATTGAGTCGCAACATTCAGATCCACCACAATCCGGATCGTGGAAGAAACGGTATCGAATAAGGAGTAGCGCACCTGAGAGACATCCGGATAATCGGTAACCGCAAATTGTCCCCTTAACGTCTGGTCTAAAGGAAGATTATTCGCAAAAGTCTCAGCAAATACCGCATTAGGGATATCGACCACAAGCCGATCCGGTCCGTTCATGGTAAACACGTTGGGTTCAACCCCGCCCGTTTCCGCGATGATCAGCTTATTCTCGCTAAAGCTAATCCCTTGAATCGAGCTTAATTCCGCCATGCCGTCACCGTCATTCGCGGCCGGCGTTTCGGGTATGTAAGCTTCCTCCTGCCCGGATCCGCTTCCTTCAGGCGTTTCAGTCTCATTCCCAGGGGAAGAACTGCCCATTCCGGGAATAATTGCCCCTGCCGCT
>DJTQ01000230.1 GCA_002439285.1 Paenibacillaceae bacterium UBA6304 | reverse complement strand
CCAGACTCGATATTTGGATAACCCCCATCGCGGTGCCGAAGTTTTTGTTTTCTTCCGTAATTGCCGTAATCCCCATCAGAACGCAAGGCCAGTGCGGCGCCGTATCGATGCCTAGCAGTGCGCAGCCCAGAACGATAAATCCCATTGTTTTCATAACCGTAATAATAAATACTGCCCCAAAGGTGATACAAAGCCCGATCGTCATTGTCAACCGGAATCCGATTCGCTCGATCAACCAGCCTGCCGGGCTGCGGAACAGGTTGTCCCCTATGTATTGGCAAGAGAACGACAGGCCGATTGCAAATGCGCTTAGTTGCAGCACATCCCCCATATAAACGGGCAGTATGGAGACAATCAGCGAACCTTTTACAAATTCCACCAAAAACATTATAATCCAAAGGCAAATAAAGGTGGGGGTGAGCAATTTTTTGTTTACAAATTTTGATGCCAATTCCATCGATATTCCTCTCCTTTCCCCTATTAATCCCGTAGCGGTGCTTTCTCCTAGTCTTTCCAGTTAAGACTGTAACTTAACCTCCCGCTTCCTTTCGGGCAGTTCTCCCCAATCTCCGCTTGCATTCCGGGCCCATTTTGCTATACTCAACCTTGTTAAAATTTAATCGAAAGGCAGGGACGGCCCTATGGATCATCAACAAACGCCGCTATTTACCGCTCTTAAAAAGCATGCGGCCGGCAATCCCGTTCAATTTCACATTCCCGGGCACAAAAAGGGGCTCGGAACCGATAAAGAATTCCGCGAATTTATTGGCGATAACGCCTTATCTATCGACCTCATCAATATCGCGCCGCTGGACGATCTCCATCAGCCAACCGGCGTGATCGAAGAAGCGCAGAAACTGGCTGCGGATGCGTTCGGCTCGGACTATACTTATTTTTCCGTGCAAGGGACCAGCGGAGCCATTATGACCATGGTACTATCCATTTGTTCTCCCGGTGATAAAATTATCGTCCCGAGAAATATTCATAAATCGGTGATGTCGGCGATTATTTTTGCCGGTGCCAAACCGGTATTCGTCTCTCCTGCACAGGATGAGAATCTGGGGATCGATCACGGCATCACGACTTCGTCGGTTCGCCGCGCTCTTCAGCGCCATCCGGATGCTAAAGCCGTACTCGTCATTAACCCGACCTATTTCGGCGTATGCGCCCATCTCAAGGAAATTGTAGATTTGGCGCATAGCTTCAACGTGCCTGTGCTTGTGGACGAAGCCCACGGCGTGCATATCCAGTTTCACGAGGAACTCCCGATGTCGGCCATGCAGGCCGGCGCTGACATGGCGGCAACGAGCGTGCACAAACTGGGGGGCTCGATGACGCAGAGTTCCGTGTTGAATCTAAACGTCAAGAACGGCTTCGTTAACCCGCAGCGGGTACAAACGATCATCAGCATGTTGACGACGACTTCAACGTCCTATTTACTGCTCGCTTCGCTAGACACCGCCCGCCGAAATCTGGCCTTGAACGGCCGGGAAATGGTGCAACAGGCACTGGATCTGGCTCATTACCTGCGCGGCGAGATCAATAATATTCCGGGCCTTTACAGCTTTGGCCGGGAGATTCTGGGCGGTGAAGCCACTTACGATCTGGATCCGACCAAAGTGACGATCCATGTCCGCCATCTCGGCATTACCGGCTACGAAACGGAGAACTGGTTGCGTGAGCACTACAATGTCGAAGTCGAGCTCAGCGACATGTACAACATTCTTTGTATCATTACCCCAGGGGATACAAAGGAATCGGTTGGTACCCTGCTGTCGGCGCTACGGCATTTGGCCGAAACTTACTACAAAGAAAACAATGCCAATGAGTTGATCGTGAAAATTCCGGAAATTCCGCAATTGTCGTTGATCCCGAGAGACGCCTTTTATGCGGATACGGAAGTGATTCCGTTCAAGGAGTCGGCAGGCCGGATCATCGCCGAGTTCATCTATGTTTACCCGCCGGGCATTCCGATTTTGTTGCCGGGCGAAGTCATCTCTCAGAGCAACATCGATTACATCGTCGACCACGTAGAAGTTGGCCTCCCGGTTAAAGGTCCGGAGGATCGTTACATCAACCAGGTTAAAGTTATCGTGGAAGCCGATCCGATTTTCTAGCACAATAACAAACCAAAAAAGGGTGATCCCAAGCTGAATGCTTAGGACCACCCTTTTTGTATGGAACGAATGATTAAACTTCTTCCTGTTGGGAGACGAGCTCGTTGTAAGCTTCCTCCACTTGACGCCATTCGTCCTCGTCTTCAATATTGTAAAGCACCATTTCCTCGTTCTCTTCTTCCATACGAAGAATGATGCCGTCCGCTTCAGGATTGTTACGCTCTAACAGAAGCGCATATAATTTTTCGCCTACATCGAATGTTTCGACAAGAACCATCTCTACTTCTTTGCCTTCTTCATCCGTCAGCGTTAATACGAACTCTTCATGCTCGTGGTCATGATCATGGTCATGTCCGCAGCCGCAAGCTTCTCCGTGATCGTGATTGTGGTCGCTCATTGAAATACCTCACTTTAATTAATTTAATGTGTTGAACCCTGTCGGTTTCCCTCGTATCGTACCATTTAAAGGGAGACAGGTCAATTTGGGAATACGAGTTCCTGACGCTTACTTGAGCACGTTAATGATCTTCTCGGAGACGAGCGTAAAATCCGACCCGCCGCTGGCTTTCATATAGAAGCCCACCGTATATTTACCGGCTGATTTGAAATCATAGGTGTAATCTTCCGTACGGAACCAGAAATTATCCTGTTGTTCTTTAATTTCGTCCGTTTGTATCACTTTTGAGGCCCCGTCCGGGGCCGTAATGGAGACTCGCACCGCGGAAATATCCGTGCGTAAATTATCGATCTGGGAGAACACGTTGAATTTCAGCTTTCCGGTCTTCTTTATATCTCCAAATACTCCATCAACCGTAAACAAAAACATATGGACGTTCGGTTTATAGTATTTAACCGTTTTTGTGGAATCGTCATATTCTACTAAACCTTCGAGTTCGCGCACGGGGATGTAGGTCTTACCCTCAATCATGTACCCCCCGTCACCCAATTCACGACCGTTGAGAAACAATTTAACTTTCTGGGAAGCGGAATCAGCAAACAGCAGTGAACCTCCCATCAAGGAGAACGCAACAACTAGCAAGGCAACTCTTCTCCATCTCATTTAATAACCCTCCAATTGATTCATGTTGATGTAAATTTATACTCCCGGCGGAGAATCAAGTTGCGGTGATTTACTAAAAGATTAAACATTTTTTACAAACTCAGACTTTCACTGTGATTCGAAATTGTGTAAATTAGGTGAAACAAGGAAAATTCGATTTTGTACTGTCCAGGAGGGATATCATGACACTTCGTCTTCAAATGTTAGGTACGGGCGGCGCATTTGCCAAAAAGTACTATAATAATAACGGCTTAATTTATGCCGACGATTTCACCCTGCTGATCGACTGCGGCATTACTGCACCGCTCTCACTGCATCAACTTGGCAAACCGCTGGAAGAGATCGACGCCGTCCTGGTGACCCATATTCATGGAGACCACGTGGGCGGACTTGAAGAATTGGTCTTCCGGATGAAGTATGGAGCCGGGCGTAAGCCTGTCCTCTACATCGCCGATCAATTGATCACTCCCCTATGGGAAAATACGCTGAAAGGCGGACTTGGCCAGGATGGCATCTCATCGTTGGAGGATGCTTTCGAGGTTCGGCCGCTGACCGAAGGGAAGGCCTGCCAACTATCGCCGAATTTAAGCGTTGAAATGATCCGGACGCCTCATATCCCGGGCAAAGCGAGTTATTCTCTATATATTAACGATGAAATTTTCTATAGTGCGGACAAAGTGTTTCAGCCCGAAATGCTGACCCAGCTCGTGCAGGAGCGAAACTGCCGAAAAATTCTGCATGAAGTTCAACTTACGGGTGCGGGAGAAGTGCATACGACGCTGGAAGAACTGTTATCCTTACCCCCGGAAATCCGCAGCAAAATCCTGCTTATGCATTACGGTGACGAAATGGAAGACTACCTCGGCCATACTGCGGAGATGGGGTTCCTTCGCCAGCATGATATCTATGTCCTGTAAAAAAACAGCCCCCGGAATCATCTCCGTGGGCTGTTTAAACTGAAGTGAGTCAAACGGTTAACAGTTAAACCAAATATGTTGCTATGCATCAAAACGGGGCAGCGCATCCAGGTTGTTGCTCGGGTCGCCGTCGGCATCCCCACGGATATACATATCCCCGTCTCTTCCCTTGAATAAGTTAACGCCAGCAATTGCACCGGCCTGAACTTCCTGCTTCGCCTGATCATAATCCAGAATCCTGCCGCTGGATG
Source organism: Paenibacillaceae bacterium UBA6304 (assembly GCA_002439285.1). Lineage (GTDB taxonomy): Bacteria > Bacillota > Bacilli > Paenibacillales > Paenibacillaceae > Fontibacillus. The sequence goes on along the minus strand of DJTQ01000230.1, from coordinate 2,894 downwards.
TTTTAAAGGCGGTCAAATCTCCGTCACCGTTTTGTTGCACTGCAATAAATCTTTCCCGCGCGTCAAGTGCCATGCTGCATCACATCTCCTCTGCTTGGATGTTCCCCTGAGGAGGGGTTGCGTATAGCATGTCCTATTTCGCAAAGTCTATGATCTAGGCCTTAAGCGGCTTTACCATTCGCACGTGCGGGATCCCCGCGTCGTCAAACGGTTCTGTGGAGATCGTCTCGTAGCCCAACTTACGGTAGAATGTCTCAGCTTGGCACTGTGCGTCAAGTACCGATTGACTCAGACCCAGTTCGCGGGCAAGCTCTTCCAGTGCGATCAGAAGAATTTTACCGATTCCTTGAGAACGGAAGGTTTGACGTACAGCGATCCGCTGCATTTTAGCCGAATTGTCTTTATAGTAGGTCAATCTACCCGTAGCCGCATATGTACCGTCAATCTCCACCAGTACATGGTGGACATCAGGACTGATCCGGTCAAATTCGTCAATCTCCAAATCGATAGGCACCTTTTGCTCCTCTACGAAAACTTCCTTCCGGATATTCAAGCATTGTTCCAATTGCTGTTCCGTTTCCACATGTATGATGACCGCAGCCATTCTCCAACCTCCCCAATTAACTAACTTTTCTATAAAAAAGATTGAACTGCAACATTATACAAAAAAACGCATTTCATGTATAGTTGGGTCAGTATTCGTTGAATTGAAGAAAGGGGCTTACTATGGTCATGGGCATTACCATTGCGGCTGCGGTGCTGATTGCCGTCCTGCTGATTGTCTCCATGTTTTATGTCACCAAAAAGGGGTACTCCCGAAAGTGGGATGAAGATTAATATCAGGGGGTAATTAACGTTTCTTTGGAATACACTTCATCCCGTACGGCTGGGGAATATACCCCTTCCGAAATTGACGGGCCGACATACCACCAGGGTGAGGATGCCTGTCTGCGTAGCGTGGCCTCATCGGCCTTCAGGCCGCATCCTGCCATAAAAAATAGCGCGCTGAATCCGATAATCATGCAAAGCAATCGACACCGGTTTCTCTTGTGATCTTGGGATGGTAATTCCTTGCTAGAGTTGATAATCAAGGCGGGAACTCCTCCTTCACAACTTTTATCTTGCATCATGATTTCCAGTGTTGCCCGGATTGCTTTTCCTATACGCTAACAGCCGGATTAGAAGAACTTCCCCTGTTTAAACGCAAGAAGGGGCTTGTCCCCCCTGCCTTTCGCAAGTAGATAAGTCCCCCTCACTCTATGCTGATGCTTTGTACTTGTAATGCTCTCTTAATCAAACCGTTCCGTTTTATACCATTTTGTTCTTCTTCGGAATAATTTATCCATAATTAAAGAGTAGAAGGCCCGTACCGAAATCACGAGAAATAGCTGGGAATACGTGAAGTAGGATACGACGGATACAATGAAATTGCGGACGTTGCTCTGCCCGATATCGGTAGCCAGGGCGAGATTGATCTGAAGAACATAGATGTAATACATCAGCGCCCAAGCGATCATTAAGTATACAAAAATATCGCCTCCGAAAATAAAAGGGGATACGATCGGCGGAACAAACAACGCTATAATCTGATACACGATATTCATTACGAAAATTATATCCGAAATAATAATAGCGATCATGAACCAGAAATAACTGGCCGCATAATACAGAATATGCAGCTTGATCCGCCAGCTTGACCGGTTGAACAGATGATGGATATTGTCCATAACGACATGATAATTCCCCTTCGCCCACCGTTCCCGCTGCCTCATATATACACCCAGTCGCTCAGGCTCCTGCTGATACGCCTCCGCCTGCGGCGCTAATGCGATCAACTGACCGCGCGTCATAATCTCAAAAGAGATCGCGGTATCCTCCGTAATCGCCTCCTCATCCCATCCTCCGATTTCATGAATGAGTGCCGACTTGACGATAAAGTTGGTCCCCGGAATGGTCCCGATTTTAAACAGTTCCCATAATCCGGTATGATGTACGCGCTGGGCGGTTACAAGCTCCAGATTGATGCAGCGGGTCAGGAAATTCTGATTGCGGTTTCTCGCCTTGTTGCGGCCGAAGACGGCGCCGTAAAGATCGGGCTTCTCCATCGCTTTCTGCACAAGGAAGGCCAGTGCGTTTCGCTCCGGTGCGGCATCCGCATCATAAATGCAAAGCCACTCTCCGGTTGCCAGCTTGCTTGCATCGTTCAACGCTCCCGACTTGCCGCCCTTCCTTGTTCGTTCAAAAATCATGAAGTCCCGGTTGCGGTAAGCGTCCCTGTCCTTTAATGCCTTCAACTTCTCAGCCGTGCGATCCGTACAGTTGTCTGCAATAACGATGATCTGGACTTTCTCGGCTGGATAATTGAGCTGAAGAATATGCTCCACCGTCAACGCAATAACAATCTCTTCGTTATGGGCTGGCACAAGAACGCTTACGGTGGGGTAATTGTCCATATTTTTCGGAATAGTCAAGGGAGAGCGATTTTGCTTAAATATAAATTTAATCGCGCCCGTCATAATCACAATGGATTCCAGGACGGCAATCCAGATACTGATTACGGAGAAGATCAAGATGAAGTCAGACATGCGGCTTCCCCCGATCATATTTATCGATCACCCTGGCACGGAAGACCAACGTTAATATCGTTAATACAATCACCGCAAGTGTAAATAACGAGGAGATGACGATGCACAGAATTATGAACCATGGATAGTCGATCATGCTGTCACTTCCTTTCGACCGCTTCTATGTAAGATGAACTATTAAGACGGATGCGGGGCAAGTACGTAAAATGTTCCTACGCTCGCTGTTGGTTCCAGATTTCTTGATCATATAGAATCGGACGCGGAAGAAATCCAGTACCAAAGGCGAACGCTCCGCTTCTTCGGAATCAT
>DJTQ01000204.1 GCA_002439285.1 Paenibacillaceae bacterium UBA6304 | reverse complement strand
CAAGTGTTCAAACGCATAAATGAAGCCCGGAATCAGAAGGAGCAACACGATCAGTCCCACAATAATCTTCAGTGGCATCCCGATTACGAAGACATTGAATTGGGGTGCCGTACGAGCCAGAAAGCCAAGTGCAACGTCTGTTAAAAACAAGGCAACAACGAGTGGCGCCGCCATTTGAAAGGCTAACGTAAACGACTGACTGAATGTGCTGACCAGAAATTCTGTAACGCCTCCGTGATAAATCCTTTGAAATGCATCGTTCGACAGCGGAATCCAGTTGTAACTGCGAATCACCGCGTCAAGCAAATAATGATGGCCATTAATGCTTAAGAAGACCAGCGTCGCGATGATGTACTTAAAGTTGCCGATTACAGGAGCAGAGGTACCGGTCATCGGATCAAGCACATTCGCCATGCTGAATCCGATTTGAATATCAATGAAAGACCCGGCCGTCAAAATGGCTGAAAAGATCAGGTAAGCCACAAATCCCATCAGTAGCCCGATCATTACCTCGCGTATAATTAGCAAAACATACCCAAGATCTACGGGCAAAACCTGATTGGTTCCTTGAATCATCAATATCAGAAGAGCGATCATTGCAGATAGCCCAATTTTGAAAATATTAGGTACACCTCGTGCTGAAAAGACCGGTGCGACAACAAAAAACGCCGTCATTCGACAAAAAATTAACATAAAGACAGAAATTCCGTGCAGTATAGTCTCCATAATTGTTTAGGCCTAACCGATATAATTAGATAGGTTATTTAGAATTCCGTAGGTAAAATCAACAAGTGTTGTTAATATCCACGGCCCAAACATCAGTAAAGCTAACAGTACGGCGACGATTTTGGGAACGAAGGCCAGCGTCTGCTCCTGGATTTGGGTAGTAGCTTGGAATATGCTCACAATCAAACCGACAACCAGGCCGATAATCAGCATCGGGGCACTAACCTTCAATACGGTATAAACGGCTTGTCCGGCCAAACCGATAATAAACTCCGAACTCATAACCGTCTCCCCCTCTTTACTAAAAATATAAATGTCCCGTTTTAGTCCGCATCCATTACTTCATATCCGCTATGGACTGAAGCTGACCAGCAGCGATTTGACGATCAGATACCATCCATCTACCAACACGAACAGCAAAATTTTGAATGGTAATGAAATCATGACCGGCGGTAGCATCATCATCCCCATGGCCATTAGGACACTGGACACGACGATATCGATGATCAGAAACGGAATGAAGATCATGAAGCCCATTTGGAATGCAGTTTTCAATTCACTGATGGCGAACGCCGGAACCATCACTGTAATGGGAATATCTTCGTAACTATCCGGCTTGTCCGTTTTGGTATAACTCATGAATAATTGCAAATCTTTCGGACGCGTGTGCGAGTACATAAATTTCTTCATTGGCACTGCGGCTTTGTTCAATGCTTCCGTCTGGGTTATTTCCCCTTTGATATATGGCTGCAGCGCGACCTCGTTAATCGTCGAGATTGTCGGGCTCATAACGAATAGCGTCAAAAAGAGAGCCAACCCGACAAGCACTTGATTGGGCGGCGATGTCGCGGTTCCGAGCGAGGTTCGAACAAACCCAAGCACGATAACGATCCGCGTAAAGCTAGTCATCAAGACGAGAATCGCAGGCGCAACGCTCAAGACCGTAATCATCAGAATCAGGGACAATGAGCTTGTGCCCGCACCTGAGCCCGTGTCCCCCCCGATTTGGATACCTATGTTCGGAATCGGATCGACGGGTTCAGCAGAAGCGATGGATACCGCCAACGCACTCCATAAAGTAAAAAGTAATGTCACTACTAGGACTTTGTTCTTCATGAATCCCTCAACCGATCTGTAGATTGTTCTTCCTGATCCTTTAGCAGTTCCTCCATTTGGCGCTTGCGGTTTGGCATTTTCTTCAATTGCGAATGAAATACCTCATGAAAGGATTTCCCTTCCAACTCCTCCGCTTCCTCAGGAGGCTCTTTGCGGAATCGGGAGACGAGACCAGACAAGGCCGAAGCAAATCCGGCGAACTCCGTCCCCTCTTCTTCAAATGCCTGATGCAATATAACCACTTCCTCAGGATCGGAAATCTTGTCGACCAAGGTGATATTTTCGCCCACACCGACAAGGTAAATGCTATTGCCGATTTCGATCACTTGGAGCGACTTGTTCGGCCCTAGACCGACCGCTCCCATCGTACGGATGGAACGGCTTTGAGATAAAAGCGAGTTTTTCTTCCCGAGAAAACGTATTAACAAAATTATCAGGACTATGATTACTGCCAAAACGGCGATGACCGTTATCAAATTACCCCAAAGATTAACATCTCCGTCCCCAAATCCTTCGGGGGTACCGGATTGCATTAAGTACATGGCCTATCGCCTACAATCCCAGCGTTTTGTTGATAGCTTCGATAACCCGGTCGGACTGGAACGGTTTAACGATAAAATCCTTCGCACCGGCTTGAATCGCATCGATAACCATTGCTTGCTGTCCCATCGCGGAACACATAATAACCTTGGCGTTTGGATCCAATTTCTTAATCTCCTTCAAAGCTGCAATTCCGTCCATTTCAGGCATCGTAATGTCCATAGTGATGAGATCCGGATGCAATTCTTTGAACTTCTCAATCGCTTGCGATCCGTCTTGCGCTTCACCGACAACCTCGAACCCGTTCTTCGTTAAAATATCGCGGATCATCATTCTCATAAAAGCTGCATCGTCTACGATTAGAATTCGGTTTGCCATTGATTTAAAATCCTCCCTAAACTTCTACTATTGTAATTTTTGAATGCGGTCCCACTGGCTAACAATATCCGTGACCCGTACGCCAAAGTTCTCATCGATGACAACGACCTCGCCTTTAGCAATCAGCTTATTGTTCACCAATATGTCTACCGGTTCACCGGCCAACTTGTCCAGTTCGATAATCGAGCCTTGGGACAGTTCTAAGATATCCTTAATTTGCTTTTGGGTCCTCCCTAATTCTACGGTGACTTTAAGGGGAATGTCCATCAATAAGTTTAAATTATTTGCGTCAGTTTGCCCGAATGCGGGATTTCCCAAATTCGCAAACTGAACCGGTTGTACATTTACCCCTCGCCCGTTCATGCCACCGTAATGCTGTGGCTCACTGTATGGCCGTTCCTGTGGCGGATAATAGTATCCCGGTGGTTGTTGCATCGGCACCCCCATTGGCGGCTGCATCATCTGTGGAGCTTGGTGCTCTGCCATAGGCGGCTGTTGATATGCAGGCGCAGGAGATTCATAAGCCGCCGGTGCTGGAGGCTCGTAGAAAGCTGGTGGCGCCTCCGGTGCCGCTGTAACAGCTGCTTCCTGTACTGCCGGCTCTGATGATGAACCGTTAATCAAGCTGTCGACCATTTCTTTGGCGAATTTCACCGTCAATAACTGCATGATCGTAGAATCGATCAAGTCTCCAATCGTCAGGCGGAACGAGATTTTAATCAGAATTTCATCGGGCGGCAGACTGGTTACTCCGCTTCCATTGGTCATATTCAAAATATCGATTCCCGGTGGTGAAATATTCACGAACCGGTTAAAGATCGTGGACATGGACGTTGCGGAAGAACCCATCATTTGATTCATCGCTTCCTGAACGGCGCTGATATGAATCTCATTCAATTCCTCATCCGCAGGATTTCCTTCGCCGCCCAACATCAGATCGGCAATAACCTGTGCGTCCCTTGTCTTAATTACAAGCGAGTTGACCCCTTCAAAGCCATCAACGTATTGAACATGAATGGCAACATGAGGCTTGGGAAACTCGGACTCAAATTGGGAACGCGTGATAATGGATACTTTTGGTGTTGTAATATCCACCTTCTTACTAAGCAGTGTCGACAGAGCCGTTGCCGCACTTCCGAAAGTAATGTTTCCGATTTCGCCGAGAGCATCTTGTTCCAGCAGTGACAAATAATCGGAGACAGTTGGTTCAGGAGCCGAGTCCGTGCTCGTTTGTTTCAGCAGGGCATCTATTTCTTCCTGGGACAAATAATCTTTACTCGTCAAGTTCCTCAACTCCTTCGCTAACAATTTCATCAATTTGAACGGCGACGCGATCCTTCAGCGTACCAGGGCTACCGATATATTTCAGCCGGTCACCTACGCGAATGGACAATCCCTCCTGAACCGGTTTGTTCAGGGAAATGACATCGCCTACGGATAACTCCAAGAATTCCTGGACCGTGATTTGAGATTCGCCGAGCTCTGCAACGATCGGCAGCTTCGCTCTATTCACCCGATGCCTAAGGGCATCAACCTCTTCCGGAACACGGGATTTCTTCTGGGATACGAACCAATGATGAACCGACAGCTTTGGCATGATCGGCTCAATTACGACATGCGGAATACAAAGATTAATCATTCCCGTCGTGTCCCCGATTTTGGTGCTCAGCGAAATGAGCGCTATGGTCTCATTCGGGGAAACGATTTGCATGAATTGAGGATTCGTTTCCAATCCTTCCATCCGCGGATTAATGTCGATGATGGTTTTCCAAGCCTCTTGAAGACTATCGAATGCCCGGCTAAAGATACGCTCCATAATAATCGTCTCAACCTCTGTTAAAGATCCGATTTTGGATGGGGCTGTTCCTATTCCTCCCAGCAGTCGATCCAGCATGGCGAAAGCCACGTTAGGGTGAACTTCAAGCACCATTCTGCCTTCGAGCGGCTCCGCCTCAAAAATATTGAGAATCGTCATCTTCGGAATGGAGCGGATAAATTCATCGTAAGGAAGTTGCTCTACCTGAACAACATTAATCTGAACGAAAGTCCGAAGCTGGGCCGAAAAATAAGTAGTAAGAAACCGGGCAAAGTTCTCATGAATCCGGGTCAAGCTACGGATATGATCTTTGGAGAATCGAACCGCTCTTTTAAAATCGTAAGCCCGGATCTTCTTCTGGGTTTCTTCCTTTTTCAGTTCCTCTGCATCCATTTCTCCCGAGGACAATGCGGCCAGCAAGGCATCAATCTCATTTTGCGATAATACATCTACCAAACAATTCACCCCCTTGAAAGAAAGTTTCGATCGATATGCTCTAAATAGTTGTCATTACAAAGTAAGTGATATCGATTTGAATCAATTTCCCTTCCGGCAGTGTTTTGTTGATCAGATTTGTCAGCTTGGAGCTTAAATTGTCTTTACCCTTAGCTCCTGTCAAATCTTCCGGTTTTGTGTCCGCAAGCGTCTTGATGATAATCGGCTTTACTTTGAAGTCTTTGATTTTATCAAAAGCCTCCTTGGAAGCCTCGTTATCGAGTTGAAAAGCATAATTCATCACGACGACATAGTTTGGATCAGATAAATTGGTTTTGATGTCATCAATCGTCGAAGTTACTTTTACAATTTCATCCGCTGTCAAATGTCTCGCTATAGCTCCTTCATTCACAGCGGCTTTTGCTTCGCCGCCTGAAGGGCCAGACATTTGATTAATCAGCAGGAAGGCGGCCAATACAATCAGCGTAATCGAAAGCAGGATCGTAATCAGCCATGGCGCCATCTTTTTCATGACAATTCCTCCGTTTGTTGCACTTTAATAGTTGCTGCGTGGATACCGATCTCGCTGTAGTACTCTTTAACCCTCAGAAGTACTTCGGCCGCCTTCTCCAAGACGATAATACGTTTGCCGGTGATCAGCGTAACGTATGTATCCGGTGTTTCTTCCACAGTCTCAATCATCATTGCATTAAGCCACATTTGAGAACCGTTCAGTCGCGTTACAGAAATCATGATTACCCTCCCAAATAGAACGGGGGAAGACAGGTGATCCTCCCCCGCTATCCTTCATCTTAACGCTTCAGGTTAACGACTTCCTGCAGCACTTCATCCGATGTAGTAATAATACGGGAGTTCGCTTGGAATCCGCGTTGGGCAACGATCATTTCGGTAAACTCTCCCGTCAGATCGACGTTGGACATTTCCAACTGGCCGGAAATGATCGCTCCTGTTCCGTCTTCGGCATTGTTTGCCGTCGTCGCAACAAGTTCGCCATCAGCATTCGCATTCAAAGTCATGCGATACAGGTTACCGCCGATTTTCTCCAGACCTTCCGGGTTGGTTACCTTGGCAACGCCGATTTGCGCACCTGCCTCGGTTTCACCTGTGCTCAATTTCTGAATGATGGTTCCATCTGCCGAAATCGAGAAGGCAGTAACCTCTTCCCCGATCGCTTCAAGCGGTTCTCCACCAGCGTCGCACACGAGGAATCCGTCCGAAGTGACCAACTGACGTGCAGCATCCAGGTGGAAATCCCCCGCACGGGTCAGGAAAGGAACTTCTTGATCTCCCGATAGCTTGACCAGGAAAAACCCGTCCCCATCGATCCGCAAATCGAGTGGATTGTTCGTCGTCTGGGCACTGCCGCCCGTGTGAATGGTATCAATAGAGCCAATCGAAACCCCTAGTCCGATTTGCTTTGCGTTAATACCTCCTGCGCCCTCAGCTGCTGCGGTTACACCGGAAACCGTTTGGCTCATAATATCTTTGAACATCACGCGACCGGATTTGAAACCTACTGTGTTTACGTTAGCAATATTGTTACCGATGACGTCGAGTTTCGTTTGGAAACCGCGCATACCGGAAACGCCCGAATACATGGATCTTAACATTTTACAAATTCCTCCTAGGATTAAAGTTTATAGAACATAGTTATAACTATGACCGCATCGGTCGATCAGCGGCCATCTTGGCTTTCCGAATCCGGGCCAGCCATATGGACTAAGAGATGATTACGGCACTGTCGATTTGAGTAAATACATTGTCTTTCATGCTGCTGCCGTCCATCGCCGTCACAACCGTACGGTTATTGACATTGACGATAAGAGCCATATCTTTCATCAGAATCAAAGAATCCTTCGCTCCCTTAGCGGCAGCGCTATCGATTGCCGATTCAATCTGATTCAATTGCTCGGGTTTCAGTTCAATACCTCTCTGTTCAAGACGCTTAACCGCATGATTACTGAAATGCAGAAGGCGGTTTTGAAGCAGATCCTTGAACGCCGTTACCTGCGTTTCCGCAGATTTGGCCGTTCTGTTCTGAGTTAAGGCATTAGGCTGAATTCGGCCGGGATATAAATTCCCAATGCGGACGGGATCGTTCATTGTGCATCCGCCCCTTCCCCTGCACCTCCGTTACCGGATCCTGAATTAGATGGATCTCCGACTTCTTCTGAAGGTTCCTCCGGCTCCGGGACATTCTCCACTTGCTGAATATCGGAAAGTTCAATTTCTTTTCCGCCAACCTTCACATAATGAGTTCCGCCGCGCACGATAATGGAATCAACCACACCGCTCTCCACCGTTTGAATCACTTCGGCCTTCCCTGTGGATATGTCGTAATTGCCTGTCTTGGTCTCACCGACCCAGCTAACCATTTTGCCGATAAGTCCCGAGCTATTGCCCAACGACTGACTCATAGCAGTGAGCTGGCTAGAGATGTTAGCCAATTGTTCGACGGAAGTGAATTGAGCCATCTGGGCAATCATTTGAGAGTTATCCATAGGTGACAAAGGATCCTGGTACTGCATTTGAGCCATCATCAGCTTCAAAAACTCATCTTTGCCGAGTTGATTATCTTTCTTGCTGGCTTTTGTAACATTTTCTGTAGCATAGTTAGGCCACATCACACCCGTTGTTATTGCGTCTGCCATCGCTTGCTCTCCTCCTTTCACCTAGGCTTTTGCCACAAACGAACTACCCGTTTCTCTTTCTCGGATTCCGGAAATCCACTCATTCCACTCATCATTCAAATCATGAATTCCGATCAATTCCTCTTCAAGGACCGTTTCCCGGCGTTTTCCATGTTGTTGCTGCTGATTCGTACCGTTGCCTTGTTGACGGCCATCCTGATACATATGAGAGGATAAAGAAGCGTTCTGCGTCACTTCGAGCTTGCCAACCTGAAGGCCTTGAGATTGCAAAGCCGTTCTCAGTTGCGCCATTTGAGATTCAAGCGATTCCTTTGCAAATGCATGCTCCGTCACGAATTGCGCTACCATCTGTCCGTTTTGCATCGTAATCTTTACGTCAACCTGCCCTAAATGCTCCGGATTAAGGGATATTCTTGCTTCGGACATCCCACCCGCTTTTACGATCTCGAGTTTATTGATCAGAAACCGGCTCATTTCCTGTCCGAATTTCTCTACAGGAACTTGAGGCGCTGCAGGTTTAACCGCTGAAGCTGCACTATCTCGAAGTGCAAGTTGACCTGCGGTCACAATGTTTCCGGAACTTAATGAATGATCGCCTTCTGACGACGCATTATCGTCTAGCGCCGCTTCCTCACCGGTTGCCATAATCGTCGAACTGCTCGCCGCACCGGTTTTGATGGTCACATCACCATCAGCACTCGAAGTAAGAACCTGGTTTAGGTTATCCCCAGCCTTTATGCCTATTGCTTGTCCGCTCTGGCTCGACACAGCCGATTGCTCATTCAGCGCGATGCCTTTTGAATTCAACAGGTTCTCTGTCTGCTTGCCATTAGCCGATTTAACATCATTGTTCAAGCCAGCAGCAGTCATAAGACTTTGGAGTGACTCCATCATGGCCGTGGCCTGTAGAGAATTCGCTGCCGAAGCCGTTGCCGCCGAATTCTGGGCACCTGATAATGCCGCAAGCTGCAACAATGCATCTTGAACCGAGAATCGCACCGTTTGAGGATGCTCTGCCAGTTCCGGAAGTAAAGTCCCGGTACCCCCGTTTTCCGCAGGTTGTTCTGAAGCATGATTCTGCAGGAATTGTTGCACATTTTGTATCCAGCCTTGCAGTACGGCAAGCAGGTCCGGATTGTCTATCAACGCTTGGTCTAACTGATCCAATTGTTCCAGCAATCCTTGAAGTAGTCCATCCAAGCCGCCTTCTTCACCTTCAGCCACTACCCCTTCACCCGTCTCCACCAGCCCCGCCAGCATGGCCAACTGTGAGGAAAGCTGTCCTTCCTGCGATTTGAGGCCGCCGGACATCATCGAAAGCAAGGTTTGATCAAAGGACGTAACCGCTCCTTGAGCAGATACATTTTTGCCTCCAGACCCATACCACAATCCCCCTACTGCTGATCCTGTCGATACATTGGATAATGTTTGGCTCATTTTCTTTTTCACCTCCTTTCAAGTTAGAAGTACTATTTGCTTACGAGTTGATTCACGATTTTGACCGACAGCTTCTCGTCTTCTTTGGTCATGGCGTCCAATATTTTAGAGCGAGTCGTATCATTTACTGCCTTTAGAATTTTCAAAGCCTTCTCGGGGGTGATTTTGTATGTCTGAATGATCAGCTTGGAAGCTGCATCCGCAGACATGGAGCCAAAGGTTTGGCTCAACTGCGTCTCATCCAGTGCAACACCCGACGATTGAGCCGGGGTTTCGTCAGCGGCTTCTTTTTTGAGCCGTGACTGTAATGCGGCAATCGCCAGATCTTCTGAAGGTTTCACGTCTTTCAGCATAATTGAGATGTCAGCCGCTTTTTGCGGATCCATCTTCTCTAATATCGCTACCTTGCTCTCATTACTCATCACGCTGAACATCTGCAGCGTTTCATCGGTCGTCAGCTTATCAAAGATCGCAGCGGCCTTACTCGGGCTCATCTCAGAATAAATCTGCGCCAACTTCTTAACCTCTTTCTGATATGCAGCCTGTTCCTCTGCTACTTTCTCATCGGTCGCTTGCTGCTGGGCGGTTTCAAGCTGAGTCTCCAAATCTTTCAACTTGCTGTCTTTCTCGGCGACCTGACGCCCCGCCTCTTCCAATTCCGCTTCCTGCTTCGCTACTTGTTCCTTCAGCTGGTTTAAAGTAGCTTTTGTGCTCTCTTCCTGCTTCTTTTCTACAGCCTTTTTGTCCTCTGCCTTTTCCTTATCCTTATCACTCAATTCCGGATCCGGAATGATCTTGTTAATAAACGGGATCTTATCCCCGATTTCTAACATCGTGTTCTTAAAACTAGGACTGAACAACGTAAGCAGCACAGCCAACAAAACGACAGTAAACAAAATTGGGGTCATAAAGAACAGAAACTTTGAAAAGCCTCCCCCGGATTCCTCCAGTTCCTCATCCAATTCCGTCCGTGCCATCTTCATCCCTCCTTCGCAAACCCATTCAGGGCCCTAACTCCTTTAACGGGCTCTCATGGCGAACCGGACTGTTGCCATCTCATCCAGTTCGTTTTGTTCCCGAAGAAGCATTTCCTGCTGATATTTGTCCTTTGCTTTCTCTTTTGCCTTCAACCATACTTTTTCGTCCAGCATTTTCCCGCTGAGTACCGTTTTTTTATGGTCGACATTAACTTCTGCCCGCTTCACATCTCCGATTTTCCGGTTAATGCAACCTTCGAGATAATCCATATAACGTTGAAGCTCCTGCAGTTTGATCATGGATGCCTTATTCTCCATCTCGGTCTGAATGACCGAGTGCATCCGGGTGCGTTCCTCCAGCAGTTGCTCTAATGAACATTGTTCCGCCTGAAGAACACCAACCGCCGCCGAGAGCATCCATTCTGCCTGAGTCTTCTCATTGGACTTCAAGTCCACGACTTTCTGATAAACGTAACGGAATCTCATCCTCTAACCGTCATCTCCTCGCAAATTCGGAAATTAATCTTGCTTGTGCTTCGGGCAGCGTTACTTTTTCGTCCACTTTCTGTCTGGAAAATCCCCATATACTTTGGATATAGCTAATCGCTTCATCAATTTCCGCATTCGAGCCCTGTTGGTAGGCCCCGATATTAATGAGATCCTCGGAATCCTTATATACGGCCAGCAGACGCTTTAAATTCTCCGCGGCATCATTCTGTTCATCGGTCACGATATCCTTCATGACCCGGCTGATGCTAGCGAGAATATCTATGGCCGGAAAATGACCTTTATTGGCTATATTCCGGTTTAGTACGATATGACCGTCCAATATCCCGCGCACCGCATCGGCGATCGGTTCATTCATATCATCCCCGTCAACCAGTACCGTGTAAAAAGCGGTAATTGAACCGGTCGGGCCGGTGCCCGCCCGTTCCATCAGTTTCGGCAGAGCCGCAAAGACGGACGGAGTATATCCCCGCATAGCCGGAGGCTCGCCGACCGCGAGACCGACTTCCCGAAGCGCCATCGCATAACGTGTTACCGAATCCATCATCAGCATGACATTGAGTCCTCTGTCGCGGAAATACTCAGCTATGGAAGTCGCAATAAGCGCTCCCTTCATCCGAATCAACGCCGGCTGATCGGAAGTCGCCACAATGACGACGGAACGTTCCAAGCCTTCGGGTCCAAGATCGCGTTCGATAAAGTCCAGTACCTCGCGCCCCCGTTCCCCTACCAGGGCGATGACATTGACATCCGCCGCCGTGTTACGGGCGATCATTCCCATAAGAGTACTCTTTCCGACACCGGAACCGGCAAAGATCCCGACCCGCTGTCCTTTGCCGATCGTAAGCAGTCCATCGATCGCCCTTACGCCAATGCTGATCGGCTCCGCCACGCGAGGTCTGTTCAAAGGATTCATGGGCTTGTTAGTCGTGGAATAATGCCCCATGCGCGACGGAAGCACCGAGCCATCCAACGGCTGGCCCAAACCGTCCAGTACTTTGCCCAACAACTCCGAACCCACCTGAACGCTTAAAGGCTTACCCGTACCAACGACGTCGCTACCGGGACCGATTGATGTCAGTTCCCCGAGCGGCATCAGAAGCACTTTATTGTCACGGAACCCAACGACTTCCGCTTGCAGAGGTTGGGATGATTTACTCGGATAGATGTAGCAAACGTCACCGATGCTAGCATCCGGCCCCTCGGATTCAACCATAAGCCCGATAACCTGGGTTACCTTCCCGTTAATCCGAACGGGGTCCAATTGACGAAGATGGTCGAGATAACGTCCTGAATCAATGTTCGTCA
>DJTQ01000208.1:3242-8836 GCA_002439285.1 Paenibacillaceae bacterium UBA6304 | reverse complement strand
CTCATATTTGGAAAACGGGGCTCCAAAGCCCGATAAATTTCATCCGCGGTCGGGTGTCCCATCGATTCCATTAAATACGTAAGAATGGCATGGCGCTGCGGCGTAATGCGTACACCGTTATTCTTTAATTGATCAAGTGCATGCTGTACGCGAGTAGCCATTAAGTCCACCGCCCTTAACAAAGTCCAAATTAGAATTCTTATAAATTTATTGTACGTTTATCATAATTCTTTTGTCAACGAACTAACATCCTGTACAAGGCCGGATTATTTACATTTCATGTGAATTCAGCTTTTGGTCACAATTAGATTACTGTTTCCGTCAACCTTAATCTGATACTCCCCACTGCCCATAACGCCCTTAATCTCTTTATTCTCCACGATAAAAGGTAAATCAGTGACGATATCGCCATAGCCGCTGGAGCCTTCAAGCTTGTAGTCGCCCAGATCCGGGATTTCCAATTGCATCTCGCCGACTGCGCTGTATACGTTCCAATCCCCGCCGATTTGATCTGCGGAAATTTGAATTTTGCCGTTGAGCGATTCGGCTTGCAGGGCGGCGGACGCGCCATCGATTTTGATATTACCGTTCTTGGTGCTCGTTTTGATCTCTCCCTGCGCATTGACCAACGAAATATCGCCGACCATCGTGGAAAGAGACGCATTACCGCTGATTCCTTTTGCTTTTAGGTTGCCTCCCTGGGTATCTACGTTCACGTCACCGAAAATACGATACAACTCAGCATCCCCGTTCAAAGTCTTGGCAGATACGTCGCCAACCACATCCCACATCCGCAGATTTCCGTTACCTGTCTGCAGCTTGAGCTGTTTCAGAGCTTGAACGCCTGTCAACGTAATACCGCCGCTGGATGTACTAACGTCGATATCCAAGAACCGGTTTTCCGGCAAAATTACGGTTAAATTGACGCGGGGATGTCGTTTACCCGAGGTCCCGTAGGTCCGATCTTTTACCGTAACCGCCAGTGCCTTGCCTACGGATGTATCGATGGAGGTCTCCTCGGCAACCGCCTCGGCCTCCTCCATAGGAAGTTGATCGACCCAGACGGTAGCCCGAATTACGATACCCTCGATTTCCGCCCGCCTGATCTCGATGTTGCCGTTTACCCCATCGATTTTAATCTGCTCGGTATCCAGATCAATCGGGACCTCAAGGGGAGGTTTCTCTGCATGAAACCCTTCCTCGCTGCTGAAGTCCGAGCCAGCTGCCGCCAGATCCAGGCTGACGCGGTTCCACAAGTGCAAAAAGTGCTCCTGCTGGGTTACGCCAAAGACCGATACACCGACGACGACCGACAATAGCAAGCCTTTCAAATCCACCCGTAGCCGTCGTTCAGGCCGCAGTGTGTGACGACGGTTCCACATCAGCACCATAATATGTTCGACGCCGCCAGCCACCAGAATGATCGGCCACCATTTCGGCAAGGACAGGATCAGATCTTGTCCCCAAACCCGGTCGATCAGCAACAGAAACCCGAATACGATGATCATCGAGGAGGCCGTGAAGCGTCCAGTCCGGATAAGCCGGCGGCGACATTCCTTCCAGATCAACACTCCCCCGGTAACGATAAGCGCCGCCGATACGGCGTATCCGGCCGACCATTGTATAAACCCCTCAAGCCACGGCGGTTTCTGGCGGAACAGAAAAATAACAGCCCCGCCGCACATCAGCAAGATGCCTACGAATATGCCCTTCCGTACACCGGGTCCTGTTTGAGCGCCGTTTGGCGCAGGTATGGGTTCCGCCCCCTCTCCGGTCCCCGCCCGCTTGAGTCTCGCATTGAGCACATCGGTAGATTGCAACACATCATAGATGCTATAAAAATAAATTACGGGAATGAACAGCCCCAGCAAGATGAGAAACGGGACATTAATCCCCGAGCGAACCGAGGAGAAATAGATGAGTGCCGAGGCATCGAGCAGAACGACATAAATCAAAGCCGCGCCTTTAAGAAACATTTTCAGATAGAGATGGCCCAAACCAGGAAAAACCGCCGCAAGCAGGCAAGCTATGAATTTGCGCTTCCTCCGTCTTGGCCGGAAGCCTTTGGTCCGAGCCGCAAGCTGCAAGGCCTGCCTGTTCTGCAGATTCACGGGTGTCTTCAGTATCGCCATCTCCTTTCTACGCAATTAAAATCATTACATTCTAGTATAATAATACCCCATTAACCTCTCTCCTGTAATGGAATGAACTGGGCATTCTCCTCTAGAACCCCCCCCCAAGAAAAAGACACACCTTCTCTCAACCGCTAAAGATTCTAAGTTACTTCTTCCGGGGTTATAGTTACTTGATCTACCCAGCGCAATTATATAACTGGAAAACCTACAGTTAATTTAGCCAATCTGGCGCTCCTGCAGCATTTAGCTGGGAAAATTACAGTTAATTTAACAATAACAGCCCGATGCTTACTGAAACCCTCGAATTAGATGGAGGTTATACAGTTAATTAGCAAGCGTCATTGCAAACCCAAAAAATAGATGTAGGTTTTACAGTTAATGCGACAACCACAGAGCACCGCAGGGCCCCAACAGGCCCATAGAAGGCCCATATAAAGGCCCAATCCACAAAAAAACTGCCCGGGAAATGTGAATTTCCAAGGCAGAAGGTGTGTGATTTACTCCCGATGATAGCGATACACGGTAAGGCTTGCTCCTGCGGCCGAGCTTACGCATTCTCCAGGCACAAAACCGAATTTCCGATACAGGGACACGGCCGGTGCGTTAAGCGTTCCGGCCGTGACAATAAAGGACCTCATGGTAGGGTGACTGTCGATAACGTATTTCACCAGCGAAGCTCCGATTCCCTGGCGCAAGTGTTCTGGAGAGATCATCAGTCGGGTAATCTCCAGACATTCCGGGGAAGTCGACGGAGCCGTGACGATGGCACCAAGCAGTTCCCCGTCCGGCGTTACCTCCCCGTAAATTTGCTCCCCGCTGCTACGGATCGAATCGAACGTCTCGGGCAGAGGCGGATATTCCGTCAGGCCAATCGCAGCCGCCTCCAGACGATAGGCGACGTGCTGTAGGCTCCATAGCTGCTCCACCATATCATGGTCCTGCAGCGACAATCTTTCGATCATCCCCCGTTTCCCCCTTAGACGAGATACCGTTTCCTCTTAGGAACTAGTCTTTTAACACATCGACGAGCAGCTTGTTGACAAGGCCCGGATTGGCTTTGCCCTTGCTTTGCTTCATAACTTGGCCGACCAGGAAGCCGATCGCCTTGTCTTTGCCTGCTTTATAATCTTGGACCGAAGCCGGATTGTTCGCCACGACTTCCTTCACAATCGCCAAAATGGCACCTTCATCGCTAATTTGTACCAGGCCCTGCTCTTCGACGATTTGCTGCGGCTGCTTGCCGCTTTGCAGCATTTCCTTGAAGACCGTCTTGGCGATCTTGGAGCTGATCGTCCCTTTCTCAATCAGAGTGATCATCTCACCGAGACCTTGCCCGGACAGCTTCACTTCCGCAAGCTCCAAGCCATTGCTGTTCAGATAGCCGAGCAGATCGCCCATAATCCAGTTGGATACGGCTTTCGCATCCGACGTATAGGCCAGGCTGCTCTCGAACAGATCCGCAATCGGCTTGGAGGACGTAATCACGCCGGCATCATACTCGGGAAGCCCGTATTCCGAGGCATACCGCGCCTTGCGCGCATCCGGCAGTTCCGGAATGGAGGCTCTGATCCGGTCCTTCCACTCCTGATCGATATGAATCTTCACCAGGTCAGGATCGGGGAAGTACCGATAATCATGTGCTTCTTCTTTGCCGCGCATGGAGAACGTTTTGCCTTGGGCTTCGTCCCAGCGGCGAGTCTCTTGAACCACTTGCCCGCCGTCGTCCAAGATTTCCGCTTGGCGGTATTGTTCATACTCCAGACCGCGCAATACGCCGCGGAAGGAGTTCATATTCTTCAACTCGGCCCGGATGCCGAATTCCTTCTGTCCCTGAGGACGAAGACTGATATTGGCGTCACAGCGCATCGAGCCTTCTTCCATCTTCACATCGGATACGTCGCAATACTGCATGATGGCCCGCAGTTTCTCAAGGTAGGCCCGCGCCTCTTCCGGCGAAGAAAGATCCGGTTCGGACACGATTTCCACCAGCGGTGTTCCGACCCGATTGAAATCGACAAGGGAGGCATATCCGCCGTCGACGTGTGTCAACTTGCCGGCGTCCTCCTCCAAGTGCAAGCGGGTAATTCCGATTCGTTTCGTCACGCCGTCGACTTCGATATCGATATAACCGTTCTCTCCGATTGGCTGATCAAACTGCGAGATTTGGTAGGCTTTTGGCGAATCGGGATAAAAATAATTTTTCCGGTCGAATTTGCTGACATCGCCGATTTCGCAATTGAGCGCCATGGCCGCCTTCATGGCATAATCCACGGCCTGGCGATTAAGCACCGGCAATACTCCCGGATGTCCGAGACATACCGGGCAAGTATGGCTGTTGGGAGGAGCGCCGAATTCCGTGGAACAGCCGCAGAAGATTTTCGTCTTCGTATGCAGCTCCACATGCACTTCCAACCCGATCACTGTTTCATATTTGGATGTTGACATGTTGACCTCCTATATATGACTCATTACAACGACGGACGTTGTTTGTGATGATCCGTTTGAGCTTCAAACGCATGAGCTACACGAAGCACACTGCTCTCGTCGAACGCCTTACCGATAATTTGCAAGCCAACCGGAAGTCCATCCGCGAAGCCGCAAGGGACGCTGATAGCAGGAACCCCTGCCAGGCTGACCGGGATCGTCAAAATATCGTTAAGATACATCGTCAGCGGGTCGTCAACCTGCGATCCCAATTGGAAAGCGGTCGTCGGCGCTGTAGGTCCGATAATGACGTCATATTTCTCGAAAGTCTGGTCAAAATCGCGCTTAATCAGTGTGCGGACCTTCTGAGCTTTTAAATAATACGCGTCATAATAACCGGAACTCAGCGCATACGTCCCCAGCATAATCCGGCGCTTCACTTCCGGACCGAAGCCCTGGCTGCGCGATTCCAGATACAGGTCCAGCAGGCTGCCCGCATGATCCGCGCGCACGCCGTAGCGGACACCGTCAAACCGCGACAAGTTGGAGGAAGCTTCGGAAGAAGCCAGCAAATAGTAAGCCGCAACCGCATATTCCGTATGTGGCAGGGATACTTCTTCCCAGACGGCTCCCATGCCTTCCAGCACTTTCAGCGCTTCCATAACGGCAGCCTTCACTTGCGAATCGACGCCTTCCAGGTATTCCTTCGGTACCGCGATCCGCAGTCCTTTAACGTCTCCCGTCAAAGCCGCCAAATAGTCCGGCACCTCCACATTCGCGGAGGTCGAATCCTTGTGATCATGGCCAGCGATGGCCTGCAGCACATAGGCGGAATCCTCGACGTTCTTCGTAATCGGCCCAATTTGATCCAGCGAGGAGGCGAACGCCACCAAACCATAGCGGGATACGAGGCCGTAGGTCGGCTTCAAACCAACTACACCGCAATAAGATGCAGGTTGACGGATGGAACCGCCCGTGTCGGAGCCCAGAGTGAAGTAGGCTTCCCCCGCAGCAACCGCAGCAGCGGAACCGCCG
>DJTQ01000208.1:0-3085 GCA_002439285.1 Paenibacillaceae bacterium UBA6304 | reverse complement strand
CCGCAGCAGCGGAACCGCCGCTGGAGCCGCCCGGAACACGGTTTAAATCCCAGGGATTACGCACCGGATGAAAACTGGAGTTTTCATTGGAGCCGCCCATGGCGAATTCGTCCATATTCAGTTTACCGATCGTCACGGCTTCCGCCTGCTTCAGCTTCGTTACGGCCGTCGCGTCGTAAATCGGATCGTAGTTACTTAAGAACTGGCTTGCGCACGTTGTCCGCAATCCTTCGGTTACCATATTGTCCTTGATACCTACGGGAAGGCCGAACAGTAATCCGCGCGCCTCTCCACCGGCCAGTTTATTGTCGAGCCGCGCCGCTTCCGCACGAGCCCCTTCCTCATTCAGCGTTAAATAGGCGCCGACGCGCTCATCCCGTTCCGAGATTTTGGCGAACGCCTCGCCGACTAAATCGGTGACAGACAACTCTTTCTTGCCGAGCCGATTATGTATTTCCTGCAATCGCAAATCAAACAGCGTCACAACCGCGTCCTCCTTTCAAATTGTGCAAAGTGGTGATGTTCCCCATTTATTCCAGTACAGCCGGCACTTTGAATTGCCCGTCCTCTTCATCCGGCGCATTCCGGAATACCTTCTCCTGCGGGAGGCTCTCATGCACTTCGTCCTCACGCATCACATTGCTGATGTGCAGCACATGCGTCGTCGGCTCCACGCCTTCCGTGTCCAGTTCATTTAATTTCTCGGCATATTGTAAAATAGCGTTCAACTGCTCCGTGAACATTTCCCGCTCATCGTCAGTCAAGTTCAACCGGGCCAGCTTGGCCACATGCTCGACGTCCTTCACCTGGATGCTCATTTGCCCTTTCCTCCTTCGTTTCCCCTGAGGGACTTAACTTGTCCATTCTAACATGTCGATTCGGATGAATAAAATTATATTGTAGAATGGGATGGAGTTCAATCCATTAACGCGAAACAAGACGAAAGCCATCGGAGTCTTCCTGACCTCGCTTGCCTTGAAATAGCGAATAGGCCGCCGAATAGAATCGGCAGCCTATCGCTACAAGCGGCTTACGTTGTAGTATGTTCCGCATCGTACTCGTCGGAAAGCTTCTTCAGCGAGTCGATTTTACCATGGGGGTGCTGCTCCTGCTTCCGGGCCTTCCAAGCTGCTTCTTTTCTGCGCTTCTGCTGGCTCATCTAGGTAGCCTCCTCTGGAAATACGTCATGTACTACAGATATTAGATTGTTGAATATCGCCATACTTCATTCGCTGGACAGAAAAAAAGAACCGGCATCGCCGGCTCTTTATATCCACGCTCGCAAGTTCACCTGCTTGATGAACTCTGCCTGAGACAAAACTTCCTTTGTTGGTTCCATCTGTTCGTCCGCATCATTCTCTTCGCCATTCAACACATGCAGAAACAGCTTTTCGTTGTGCGTTGCCAGCGCGTAATCGATGAGTGCCTCTTGTGTGGTCCGCTCCGCTTCATACTCCAGGAGCAGTTCCTCGGATTCCACATCGCCCGAAGGAACGTAATAATTCCGTCCTGTCTTCGGCGCACGGATAACGTAATCAAACGCATTATCCGGATTACGGTCGTAAGCAATAACGTACCCATATTCCCCAACAGGAAGATTCTGCTCAAAGGCATCTCCGACGATTACGACTCTTTCTCCCAACTGCAGCATCGTCTACCTCCCTGATTAATTCATAAGTTATTTTACTATCCTACTAAAAAAATCAGAGATGGGCAACACCAATAGATTGGGAGAATTGCATTCAGTCGGAAATACCCTGCCGGCGCAGTGTCCAGGCGGATGCGGCAACAAACAAAATACACAACAGTAGCGTAATCGTAACCGGCATGACAGGATTCCCTGGGGCTGGCGATTGCGGGCCGGCCAGATGTCCGGCGGCTACCGCTAACAAGTGCGCCGGACTCCAAGCCAGCCAAGAGGGAACCAGACCATGCGCCACCGACAACACGCCGATCACCAACAGCGCCACTACCGCGGCCGCACTGCTCCGGAGGAGCGTACTGCACAGAATCGTGAGCGAAACGGCGAAGGAGAACCAAATCAAATACAGTCCCCCTGCCGCCAATGCCTCACGCCAAGGCACGGGTCCCTGCAACAGAGAGGTATAGTACCAAGCCGAACCATAGCTCAGGACAAAAGAAATTATGACTAGGCTGAAATAACCCGCCCATTTGGCAATCACAAACTGAGCCGACTTGACGGGACGCACCAGAACTAAAGCTGCCGTTCCGCCGGAAAGCTCTCCGGCTACCAAGTTCATGCCGGCGATGACGATCAGCAATAAACCGATAAGGCTGTATTGACTAAGCACTTTCAACATCACTTCAGCCGGTCCCGGAACCGGAAAACTGTCCATCAGTTCTGCGGGAATTTGTCCGGAAGCCTGAAGCAGATCCGGCAAGTAATAGGAGGTCAACGGTTGCGTCACCCCCAGCAGCACGAAGACGACCGGAATCCACAAAAGCTTGTAATTGCGTATCATCTCCAACATTTCTTTGCGGTAGATCAGGAAGGTTACTTTCATGAGCCAACCACCTTCATAAACATATCTTCCAAGGAAGTCGCTCCCGCTTCGAAACGAAGCAGCGGCATAGATTGATTGCCCGCTTCCCGCAGAAGGACGTCCCGCGCAGTTCCAATATCCGAAACGGTCAATAAAGCCGTGTCGCCCCGCACTTCAAACTCTTTGACAAAGTTCCTGTGCCGAAATGAATGCAACCAAGCCAATGCTTCTCCCTCCGGATCCGTCTCCACTTGAACCGTCAGCAAAGGCTGCCGGTACTTGGATGACAGCTCGAATATATTTCCGCGCTCGACGACTTCACCGTTTCGAAGCATGATGATCCGGTCGCAAACCTCCTCCGCATCGTGAAGAACATGTGTGGACAAGAGAATCGTAGTCTCCTGCCGCAGTTGCTGCAGCAAATCCATTACCTCACGGCGGCCCAACGGATCCAGGGCGGATACCGGTTCATCCAGCAGCAACAACCGGGGACGGTGAACCAAAGCCTGAGCCAGTCCAAGCCTCTGCTTCATTCCTCCAGAATATCCTGAAATACGCCGCTTTGCCGCTTCTTCAAGGCC
>DJTQ01000209.1 GCA_002439285.1 Paenibacillaceae bacterium UBA6304 | reverse complement strand
CACCGCGATTGGCCCATCGCGGCATGGGTACCAACGGGATCGGTTACTTCATTTCTTTTCCGGCAGCAAATTCGTATTATTCTGCAGGGATCACGATCCCGCCAGGGAGAGTGCGTTTTCATTTCAACCCGGGAATTCACCGGCTGATGGTCAGGGCGCTGATTCCTTGTTTCTGGACCATGGCTTGCCGACCTTCATATGCTCAGGCACTTGCCCGGGCAATAGTCCGAAATGACAGACAAGGAGCGGACCGCTTGGTGCGATGCCGAGTGAAGATGAACGCGTTAAAGTCGGTCAGGATCGAGGATGGTGGATTGGTGCTAAGCTTCAAGTATCCTTATAGTCAATATGTGTATTCGCTCATTTTGTTTCGGGAATTTTAATGAATGGGGTCCCAGCGGATGATCAGTCCGCAGTGCGTCAATCCGCTGCCGAATCCGTAGAGTAGAATCCGGTCGCCGGGGCGCAACTGTTTTGCACGAATTCCGGACTGCAGGGCAAGCGGGATCGAAGCGGACGATGTGTTGCCCATGTCCTGTACGCTTTGCAGTGTTTTGGCCAAAGGAATGCCTGATTTCTCGCAGATCGATTCGATCATCCTTAAATTTGCGCTGTGCGGCACGAACCAGTCGATGTCGTCTAAGGTGAGCTCAGCCTGATCAAGGAGACGTTCGATACCCGCCGAAACGGTACGGACTGCCCATTTAAATACTTCCTGTCCGTTCTGGACGATCCGGCCTTCGCCAGCAAGAGCATTGCCGTCCATTTGCGTCGAAAGGCCGGAACGGTAAACATGGATTCCGCCTCCTCCTTGCGTTCCCATCAAGGCCGACTCGAAGCTCGGCTGTTCGGTAGTATATTCTACAAGAACTGCTCCGGCGCCATCCCCGAACAGGATGCAGGTGCTGCGGTCTGTATAATCGGTAACTTTGGACATCGTTTCTCCGGCTACGACCAGCACTTTTCGATGGAGGCCCGAGCTGATCATTCCATTGGCCATATGAAGCGCGTAAGTGAAGCCCGCACAGGTGGCATTCAGATCGATGGCTCCGGCATGCTCCATTCCGAAATGCTTTTGAATCCGGCAGGACACCGTAGGGAAGGAGTAGTCGGGGGTCGTTGTTGCCACAATAATCAGATCGACATCGTCCAGGCTAACCTTGTGAGTCTCGCATAAGTTTTCCGTAGCCCGGATGCATAAATCCGAAGTGAACTCATCCTCGGCGGCAATATGCCTTTCCTTGATTCCAGTTCGCTGTACAATCCATGCGTCGTTTGTATCGACGAGCCGTTCCAGATCTTCGTTCATAAGAATACGTTCAGGTACATAGGTTCCGAGTGCGGTAATCCGGGCTTTAGATAGCAAGTTCACGAAGAATCACTCCTCTATATTTAACTTTTTAGTACTAGGTTCTATTACTAGGTGTTAATTGTAATTATAGCAGCATTTTGATCAATCACCAAGCCCAAAGCGCAGACCTACGGAGGATGATATAATGAGGGAAGGCAAGGAAAGGAGTGCAAGATTACATTCATGAAAACGTTGGTATTAGCGGAAAAGCCGTCCGTGGCAAGGGAAATCGCCCGGGTGATGGGAAGCCGCGATAAGCATAAGGGACATTTCGAGGGACCGAAATACGTGGTGACCTGGGCGCTTGGACATTTGGTCGGCCTGGCCGAACCCGAGGATTACGACGGTAAATTCGGAACCTGGTCGCTCGAGGATCTTCCGATCCTTCCGGGAAAAATGAAGCTGAAAGTGCTGCGCGAAAGCAGTCATCAGTACAAAACGGTGGCGCAGCTAATGCGCCGTCAGGACATCGGCGAGCTGATTGTGGCGACGGATGCCGCGCGGGAAGGCGAATTGCTCGCGAGATGGATCATGGACATGGCGAAGTGGAACAAGCCGTTTAAGCGGCTATGGATCTCTTCGCAGACGGACAAGGCTATCAAGGAAGGCTTTGCTTCCCTGAAGCCGGGCGGTCAATTTGACCGGCTGTATCATTCGGCGCGCTGCCGCGCTGAGGCCGATTGGATGATCGGCCTGAACGTGACGCGGGCGCTAACTTGCAAATTCGGCGCGCCTTTGTCGGCCGGACGCGTTCAGACCCCTACACTCGGCATGATTATGCAGCGCGAGCGGGAAATTCTCTCCTTCCAGTCGGAGGAGTATCAGGTACTTCGCGCCGATTTGGGTTCTTTCGAAGCCGTATGGCGTGGAAGTGGCGGGGATTCGCGCATTTTTGACGCGGATAAAGCGGCTGGGTTGCAGCGCAAGTTGGAAGGGCGAAGCGGTAAAATCATCAAGCTGAACAAGAGCGAGAAGCAGGTACCGCATCCGCAGGCTTACGATCTAACTGAGCTGCAGCGGGATGCCAACCGTCTACTGGGTTTTTCAGCGAAGCAGACATCGAATGTGCTGCAGCGTCTGTATGAACAGCACAAGCTGGTCACTTATCCGCGTACGGATTCGCGTTATCTGACTTCTGATATGGTTGATACGTTAAAAGAACGTTTAACCAGCGTCGCCATCGGACCATACGCATCGCTAGCGAGACCGTTGCTACGGAAGCCGTTGCCTGTCAGCAAACGGGTTGTGGATGACAGCAAGGTCAGCGATCATCATGCCATTATCCCTACTGAGCAGACTGTTATCCTGAATGCTTTAAACACGGAAGAACGCAAGCTGTATGACCTTATTGTACGGCGGTTTATCAGCCTGTTCTATCCGCCGGCCCGGTTTGACAGCGTGGCCGTCGTCTTGGACGTCGATGGGGAGAAGCTGCATGCCAAAGGCGTTACGGTGAAGGATAGCGGCTGGAGAGCCGTTTATGATGGGCAGGCGATCGATGATTCGGACGAGGATGAGAGCGAGAACGGGGAAGATCGGGAGGATCGGGGCGTGGGCACCGGGGCTACGTTGCCGGAGCTGAAGGAAGGCGAAGCCGTGACGGTCAAGCGCTGCCGGATCCAAAGCGGACGGACCCAACCGCCGAAGCGCTATACGGAGGCGGCGTTGCTGACGCAGATGGAGAAGCACGGGCTGGGCACACCGGCGACACGGGCGGATATTATCGAGAAGCTGGTCAGTTCCGATACGATCGACCGCCAGGGCTCAAGCCTGCACCCTACGGGCAAAGGCAAGCAATTGATCGAGCTGGCTCCGGCCGATCTGCGTTCGCCGGAACTGACGGCGAAGTGGGAATCGGAACTGGAGCGGATCGCCCGTGGGCAAGGCAAGCCGGAACCTTTTCTCGGCGGGATTCGGGAGATGGCCGAAGTCCTGGTACGCGGGGTCAAAAACAGCGATGCTTCGTACAAACCCCATAATGTTTCGAACAGTCATTGTCCGGATTGCGGAACCCGGTTGCTGGAGAAGAAGTCCAAACGCGGCTTGATGCTGATCTGTCCGAGTGAGGACTGCGGATACCGGCGCTCCGGGGAGAAACGGCTCTCCAACCGCCGGTGCCCGCAATGCCACAAGAAGATGGAGATGAAGGAAGGCAAGGCTGGTCTTTACGTTCAGTGTCTGCCTTGCGGCATCACGGAAGCAGTGAATAAAGATTCCAAGCATGTGAATAAGCGGGAGCAGCAAAAGCTGGTTAATCAGTATGCAAAACAGGAAACGCTTGGCTCCAATTTGGGCGAGTTGCTTAAAGCCGCTTTGGAGAAGAAAGGGGATTAATCAGCCCTGCGCCGCTCTGTATCGCTACGCTCTACTCCGCTCCGATAAACCGGGAAATCTTATTTTCCGAATAAAAGGCAAAAAGGCTCGGGATGCTAAAACCGGGAGGTGATCTTGTGCCGCATAACAAAGCTGAGAAGACCCAGAACCGGCAAAACAAATCCAGTATTTTGGAGGAAAGTATTTCGCTTAAGCCCAAAAAGCAGGCGGAATATCCGCCAAGCCTTAACGGAATTCCTAAGCAGGAGTCTTAAGTAAGGGCACGCAGCGCTCCCCGGAAGGGGAGCTTTTTTATTGGAGATGATAGGAGTATAATGGACTTAGGAAGACTAGTACCAATAAAGCCGGGTGAGAGGGGGGCGAGGGACATGCGGTTGGGGCTATTGATCTGGTTTATTTTCATTAATATCGTGGCCTATACGGTCATGTCCGACGATAAGCGGAGAGCCAGGCAGAGGAAAGAACGGATTCCCGAAAAAACGCTGTTCCTGCTTGCCGCGATCGGCGGGGCGCCGGGAGTTCTGTTGGCGATGAACTTGAAACGCCATAAGACCAAACATGCCAGTTTCCGGATTGGAATACCGCTTCTCCTCCTTTTGAATGCCGTGCTCTATGGCTACTTTTTGACCTAACGGTCTTCCGTGTTTGAGGTAGCATTAGTTTCATTCCGAGTTTCTAAGGTTTAATGGAGTACATACTTTTAGAGAAGTGGGGTGCTTTCCTATGTTATTTTCTAAAATTGTAGCCGCCTTTGACGGTTCCAAGGCTTCCAACAAAGCGCTTGATAAGGCGATTGAACTGGTTAAAGTTACGCCTGGAGCGACGCTTGAGGTACTGCATGTGTTCGATTTTCCACGGTTTTACGTGGCGGAAGGCTTTGCCCCTATTCCCGCTTCGGTGAACCAGGACTTCTACGAACTGGCCGAGAAAACGGTCGAGGAAGCGAAGAGCCGGCTCGAAGAGGCCGGGGTGACCGCCAAGGTCGAGCTGATCCAGGGAGCTCCGGCGGAGGCGATCCTCGATTATGCGAAAAAGCATGACAACGACGTCATCATTATCGGCAGCCGGGGTCTTGGCGGCATCCGTGAATTCGTACTCGGAAGCGTCAGTCACAATGTCGTTCAGCATGCGCGCATTCCGGTGATTGTAATTAAATAAGTAGGAAAGCTCAGAGGAACGCCGGTATCGGTGTTCCTTTTTTTGTAGTTTTCAGGGGATGTGGGTTTGCTGGGGCGTGCGGATTTTGCTGGGGCGTGTGGATTTTGATGGGGCACGCGGTTTTTGTTGTGGCATGTGGTTTTTGTGGGGGCATGAGGTTTCGCGAGGGCACGTGGTTTCGTAACGGAAATGAGAGACCTTAAGGTGCAGAAATATGCTGATTTTAAAATCTAACGGACATCAGAGCCGCTAAGTTGGCTGAATAAGTACTATTTCGAGCTCGAAGGGGTAGTTAAGGTCATCTGTGTCCGTTAGCGCAAAAAGGGATGTGATTTAGTGGTTTTAACGGCTCCTGTGTCCGTTAAGATGGATTGAATCCGGAATGTCTAAAGAGCTCAGAGATCAGATGGCGCGATGGTTAGATGATCTAGAGGCCAGATATCGCAGTGACTAAACGACGATTAATAACTGAGTATCCGCACAAACGATGCAAAGTTAGAAACAAGATACTCAGGAACTCAGTAACCGATGTCCCTATTAACCCAACACGCTAGCAACTAGCAATCAAGTAACCGAACTAACCAATAACCCAACAGCTCAGCATCAGTAGCCGAGTGACCAATGTAACCCAACAACTCAGCAACAGTAACGAGCAACCAATGTAACCCCATTAGCCCAGCACTGAACAACCCAGCACCGTACAAGTAACTCAACAACAGAGAACCTAACAACCCAAAAATCAAGTAAGCGAAAAACAAATCTAGTTACCAAAAACTCACCAACCAGCAACCGAGTAACCAGCAACCAAACAATCGAGTAAATGAACACCGGAACAAGCAAGTATATGAGCACCGAACAAGCAAGTACCCAACAACTCACCACTCACTCATTAACTCAGCATCCCAGCATCCCAGTAACTCATGAAGTAGCGACTGTAAGACCCTCACCCCAATAAACCTCCAGCTACTCTATCGGTTAATAAGACAAGGCATAAGGCGCTTGTTACAAAGAAAATATTCTGACTCGTAGTAAAATCCGAACATTCGGATTTTACGTTATTTTAATGTTCGTGTTTTAGTTGACATTCTTTGTCCGGGATTGGTACACTAGAGAGGAACCGCGGGAAACCGCAATATTAGATGAATAGTCAATGATCTCGTATAAAGCCGGGGATAAGGCCCGGAAGTTTCTACCTGAGAACCGTAAATTTTCGGACTACGAGTGAATGCGTCAATGTTAAGTGTGAGTTCAATAGGCGGGTCTCCTCCAACTGAGGCAACGGCCTTTTGAACAACCTCTTTCAGGTAAGTTGCTCGTGTGCGGACAACTTATTCTGCGATGGCCTGGACCATGCAGTTAAGGAAATGCAGATCAGGCGGCACATTCACAACGGGTCCGGAGCTTTTGAAAATACACGTTATTTTCATGGTATCCCGGACTTTTTTGTTGAAAATTAGTTTCCGGACCGTGATTAATTCATAGAAGGTGGGTTATAGCGATGTCAGCACAGGTTGCAGTGATTATGGGCAGCAAGTCGGATTGGGAAACGATGTCCCACGCATGCGTCGTTTTGGAGGAGCTCGGAATTCCATATGAGAAGCAAGTAGTATCGGCTCACCGTACGCCGGACCTTATGTTTGAATTCGCTGAGAACGCGGCTCGGCGCGGGTTGAAGGTTATCATTGCCGGTGCCGGAGGCGCGGCGCATTTACCGGGAATGGTGGCGGCAAAAACCGTGCTGCCGGTC
>DJTQ01000432.1 GCA_002439285.1 Paenibacillaceae bacterium UBA6304 | reverse complement strand
ATCATGCTGTCACTTCCTTTCGACCGCTTCTATGTAAGATGAACTATTAAGACGGATGCGGGGCAAGTACGTAAAATGTTCCTACGCTCGCTGTTGGTTCCAGATTTCTTGATTTTATTAATTCTTAAGTGGTAGAAATCCGGAACCAAAGGCGACCACAGCTTATGCTTCCGATGCAGCTTTCTTTCAGAAAGCTTTGAGCTTCTTCGGAATCATTTTACTCCCTTGCCTGCATCATATTTTTATGTCCAGTCTATTTTGTATTGGCTTTTAGTTCAGCCAAGAAGGAAAGAAAAAGCACCTGCAACGGCTTTCGCACGTTGCAGGTGCTTTGTTTTTGTTTAGAAGCCCAGTTCGCGTTTGGCTTCCGGTGACATCATTTCCGGGGTCCAGCGGGGTTCCCATACGAGCTCAACGTCGACCACAGCGACGTCGAGATAATCCTCAATGACTCGTCTGACGCCGCCGACAATCGTGTCGTGCATCGGACATCCCGGAGTAGTTAGGGTCATTTGAACATAGATTTGATCTCCCAGATCTCGGATATCGAAGACGAGTCCCAGATCGACGATGTTGACGCCGAGTTCGGGATCATATACTTCTCTAAGCCATTCGCGGATTTGTGTTGTACGGTCCATTTGTTAGCCCTCCATAATTAGGTTATTGGATTGGAATTAAAAGTATTTTAACGGGAGAATACGAGTGCGATTAGTGCAATATAGGCAAGCGAAACGAGCGAGAATAAGGCGCCGAACAAGGCGATCACCCACGAAGAATTCAAGGCGATGCCGACCAGAACGGCCAGTTGGGTGCATGCGATGAGCGTGAGCCCGAGACTTGCTTTTTTCTCGTTCAACAGATCCGCCATGACCGGCGTACCAGGTTTTCCGACCTGCTTGCCGTACTTGTGGGTCCACCAGAGAAACGGAACGATCTTGGAAGCATAACAGAGAATCATAAAAGATACCCAACCGTTCAGGTACGCCCAGCCGACCAGCAGCATCGTTCGCGTTTCCATCAGCTGCTCGGGAGCGGTTGCGAGCTTTACCAGGAGAGCCAATGCAAATACCGCGAATAGTTGATTGCCGTAAATCGTCCAAGCGATTCCGGCTCCGGGATTTCGCTTATGCCGTTTGCTGCGGATTTGCAGCAGGTGGATATTATAAGCGATCAGCGCCAGCATAATGATGACCAAGGCGGCCCAGGTCAGCCATGCCGTGGTACCGATCAGAAGCGAAACGGCCCCGAGCAGCACGCCGAGATTCCATAATCCGACCGTTACCCACTGCAGGCGGGTGTCGTAGTCATGGGATAAGTAGAACATCGGCAGCAGCTTGTAACTAAAACCGGTGATCAGGAGACCGAACCAGCCGAGCGTTCCAAGCCAGATATGGGTGTGGAACAGGTTCTCATGTAAATCGCCCAACCAGCCGGTGGCGAAGTCAATTCCCATGGTCATGCCGGAGAGACCGGTCAGCAGCAAATAAAAGACGGCGCAGGTCGTGCTGATCGTAATCCCATCCCATTTGGCGGCGCGGAATAAGGTACATGCCATATTCCAAACGAACAGCACTAACCCGATAAATGCGAGCGTCGCAAAACCGGCAATCCAGGAGATCTCTCCTTGGATAAATCCGAACAACAACCCGAATAGTCCGATCGTAAAACAAAAGTAGTGGATATAGCCGAGCCGCTCACTGTATATCGAAGTCTGCAAAATAACATTGATAAGCTGGTAGACAGCGCCCATGGCAAGCATGGATGCCCACCCCAGAACAAACAGGTGAACGTGAAACCAGCCGGCCGGACCCCGGATGTCATCCCCGATCCAAGCGGTCAACGACATCAGCGAAGTGGCATGGAACAGGATGAATCCGAAAATTCCCGTAATAATGAACATAAAAGGGAGGCGGGATATTTTTGACACGATGTTCATCTCCCTTAAGCTTTTGTGATGGTTACTTTAGCCGTTCCGTCCGGTTGTTCCTCCACGGTGAAAGGGCAGCCCAGACTGTTTAATTCCTCGATCAAGAAGACGGGTACGCGGTCATTATGAATAAGTACCTGGTCTCCGGATTTACAGCGGTCAAGAGCGGCAAGCGTTCTTACCATCGGCTGCGGGGGCTCCAGGCCGCGATTATCGAGCTCGATCAACTTGGATGGACGTTCCTCCGGCACAGGTCCGGTACACTCTGTCGAAGCTTTGCTTATATCCTCATGGGATGCATGTTCCTCGGAGTCTGGAGCGTCGAGCCATTGTTTATTTTTTTTGGTGACGAAAGTAGTAATCCAGTGCTCTTTATCTTCCTGCTGGACGGCTTTGCCGACTAGGCCCTTCATTTTGAGGAAGCCGAGCAGGGGAGTTGGTTTGAACGTGGCATGCAGGACGAGAATATCGTCCGATCCCAGCGTTTTGACGGTATCCATAATGAGCTGGAAGGGTTCCAGCTTGTTGCGCAGCTGCTCTCTAACATCCAATTCAACGATTTTGGCATCTTTTCGATCCATCATGAATCACCTCTTCTTCATTATAAAACGCGCATTCAGATCGATTGTGATTTATGTCACAGGTTGGGGTGTTTGATCCGCATGATTTCTTTCCGACTTAATGGCTCATGGTGGACGGTTCACCGTGATCTTTGCCGTCCGCAGTGACCCGCAAGACGGCTGTTGCTCCTTTAGAAGCGTCCTTCAATTGATGAGTCAAGATTGGATAGTCGCCTTCCTCGGTAACGGTAAACTCTACCACCGCTCCACCGCCGGCTGGAATCATGGCTGTTTGTAATCCGTACATGACGTTTTTAGGATTCCCGTCGGTGTATACACGGTCCATCGTGGTGCCGACGACATGAAAGGAGGATACTTCGTTCGGTCCTACGTTGGCGACATACAGTCTGACGGTATCCCCTACTTTGGCGAGTAGAGGGTGTTCTTTCAATGTGAAGTCATCGCCATTAAAAACGACGTATTCCGGCGGTTCATTCATGAACGCCTCTTCGTCATGCTCTCTGTACCACTCGCTTTGAACGATCGTGTATTCCCGGTCAATTTCAGCATCGCTCTCATACCCGTGCTCCGGTTCAACGATGATCATTCCGTACATTCCATTAGCCACATGAAGCAGGACCGGACTTGTACCGCAGTGGTACATAAAGACACCGGGCGTCGTAGCCGGATAGGAGAAAGTGCCTTGTTCATTCGGCATCACGTCGATGAATTTTTTACTCGGGGCGGCATGAACCGCATGGAAATCCATCGAATGGGGCATATCGGGGTCCATATTTTTCAGCGTAAAATCGAGCGTATCCCCTTCCTTGACTCGAATTACCGGGCCCGGCACGGTGCCATTAAAGGTCCATGCATTATAGAGAACCCCTTCCGAAATTTCCACATTGGTCACTTGGGCTGTCATTTCTATATGAACGGTCTGCCCGTCACGCCGGATGATCGGCTGGGTCGGAGGCTGATTGACCACCGCAGTTTCCTGCTCGGCGTCACTCTCTTCGGCGGGAATAGCCGGGGAGGGATACCAGACCGCCAGGATCATGACCAGACAGGATAAGATCAGAAAGGCGGGTTTGGCAAATTTCATGGTCACGCAACTCCTTTCACGGAGAGATATTTAAATTTTTATATTTTAAGACTAAAGGTAAATGGAAGAGGTCCTTGTGACGGAAAGCACATTTCTTTGCATGTCAGAAAATCGTAACAATTTAGTACGAATATATCCCTATTAATAATATTTCAACATATGAAAAATTCATAATAGTAAAATAGATTTTTTCACGTATCTAGTTACTATTGTGAAAATTTCACAATTGAGCTATATTGTTCTTGTAACTGGAGGTGTCAACATGGCATTTATGATCGCCCAAAGGGCATATGTAAAGCTGTTTTTAATTACCAAAGTGGAGCAACGCCGGGGATACGGGTATCAAATGCTCGAAGAACTGAAACAAGAATTTGGGCCGTTCGGTTATGTGCCGCCGCAAAGTGAAATTTACCGTGCCTTGCACGAATTGGTGCAGGAGGGTGTTTTATATCGGACCAAGCAGCTCAAGGGCAATGATCCCAGCGTGGATTTTCAGGAGATTGTACTGTACCAATTTACGGATGACGGTGCCGAGAAAGCCGAGCTTTACAAAAAGCAGGTAAAAACGGATTTGGACCGCTGTATCGGGATGCTGAATAAGGCAGTAAAGGATAATTATTAGAAGACACGAACAGGAAGAACGAAGTGAGATTTGTAAAAGCTCCTTGAGGATGCGAGAGCAGCGTCGGAAAGAGATAAGAATAAATTTTTGAACGGGATGCTCTACGAGCTAAAAAACTATTGCGATGCTCATTGGAATGATGCCAAGCTCCCTGAAAATTGGGGCGAGATAGAAGGTTTGCTCCAAAAGATAAGCGCTCAATTAACTTCAGGCTCATCAGAAGATTTAAATTTGTATAATATTACGAGTTATCCTGAGAACTTTATCAAGAAATCAGGATATAGTGATGCCATGGCTGCATTGAACGAAGACATATCAAACGTAATGGAGCTCCTTGTTAGCCAGGATTAAGTATTTAATTCCGATAAAATTAGTATTGATTAATGGTTGCACATCTTGTAAGATTGACGAAACGAGATTCACAATTTTATAAATGTGGGAACAGGTGCTTCAGCCGAGGTTGAAGCTTAAAAGGGAAGTCCGGTGCAAATGCCGGCGCGGTCCCGCCACTGTAACAGAGAAGCCAAAATGCAATCAATGGCCACTGATGTCTTGGACACCGGGAAGGCTGCACGAGGTGATGATTCTGAAGCCAGGAGACCTGCCTGTTCTAGCAACACTGTTGTACCTACGGGAGATAGGGAGGTGTTAAAGATGAAAGCCGCCGTATATGAATACGAAGGTCCTCTTTAGCATTGACTAGAGAGGGCCTTTTTGCTGTAACCGGAATGATAATGTTACGAAAATTAATGGGAATAGGGGAGAAATCAATCATGCGCACAATTACAAATAGCAATCTCGGGTTTCCAAGAATCGGCGGAGACCGGGAATGGAAAAAAGCGATCGAGGCGTTCTGGAATGGGAAAATGAACGAGGAAGAGCTCCACGGCCGTTTGTCTGATATCCGCCATAAGCATTGGAGATTACAGCAGGAAAAAGGGATCGAGTTGATCCCGGTGGGCGATTTTTCATATTACGATCAGGTTTTGGATATGGCTGTTATGTTCGGGCTGGTACCCGAACGTTTTGAGTACGAAGGCGGTCGTGTTCCGCTCTCCACGTATTATGCCATAGCGAGAGGCAATGAGACGGCTACGGCTAGCGAAATGACGAAATGGTTCAACACGAACTACCATTATATTGTCCCGGAGCTTGGCGGAAGGGAACCTCAACTGACGTTCAATGCACCGCTAGAAGCATATCGCGAAGCCAAATCGGAGTTAGGTTTGGAGGGAAAACCGGTTCTGCTCGGTTTGTATACGTTTTTGAAGCTGTCCAAAGGGGAAGCGACTGTTAACATCCGGGAATGGAGTATCAAGTTGTTGCCCCTGTACGTACAGGTTTTATGCGAACTGCGGGAGGAAGGAGTGGCGTGGGTACAAGTGGATGAGCCTGCGTTGGTCACCGCGGTGACCGGAGAGGATATGGAGCTCGTTCAAGAGATCTATGAAGAGATTGCACAGCAAGTTCCAGGGGTGTCAATTCTACTGCAAACCTATTTCGATGCGGCGGAACATTATGAGCAGGTCATAAGTCTGCCGGTACAAGGCATCGGCCTTGATTTCGTACACGGCAAAGAGGGGAACCTCCAGGGGCTCCGTCAATACGGATTTCCAGCGGACAAAACGCTTGGGATGGGCATTATTGACGGTCGTAATATTTGGCGTACGGATCTTCCCGAAGCGTTGGCGCTATTTAGTGAGATTACCGCCTTGGTTCCGGCTTCCGCCGGTATCATTATTCAACCATCTTGCAGCCTGCTGCATGTTCCGGTATCGGCACAAGCGGAGAATGGGTTGCCTTCCGTGCTGCAGGAATCTCTGGCTTTTGCGGAAGAAAAGCTGGATGAAATCGCCGCCTTAAGCCGGGCCACAAAGGGTGATGATGTTCCGGCATTATTTGCTGAAAGCGGAGATGCGCTACGAAGGTTGGCTGACGATGCATCACGGAGCAGAAAGCAGGTCCAGGAAGCCGTAGCCACCATCTCTATTCAGCCGTCGGAGCGCAGCAGCGCTTTTGCCAGCCGTCGCTTGAAACAGCAGGCCAAATGGAATTTGCCGCTGTTGCCGACGACGACGATCGGGAGCTTTCCGCAAACGGCGGAGGTACGTGCTGCCCGGCAAAAATGGCGCAGGGGTGAATGGTCTGCAGAGCGGTATGATGAGTTTATCGCGGCGGAAATCAAGAAATGGATCTCGATTCAGGAAGAGATCGGGCTGGATGTACTCGTCCACGGGGAATTCGAACGTACGGATATGGTTGAGTTTTTTGGAGAAAAGCTTCCCGGTTTCGCATTTACGCGTGGAGGTTGGGTTCAATCTTATGGAACACGCTGTGTGAAACCACCGCTAATTTACGGTGACGTGCAGTTCGATCAGCCGATGACGGTGAAAGAAACGGCGTTTGCGCAGTCGTTGACCTCGAAACCGGTGAAAGGGATGTTGACCGGCCCGGTGACGATCCTGAATTGGTCCTTTGTCCGCAGCGATGTATCCCGGGAGACCGTAGCTTACCAGATCGCGTTGGCACTCCGTAAGGAAGTCGAGGCGCTGGAGAATGCCGGGATCACGATGATCCAGGTCGACGAACCGGCGCTTCGGGAAGGATTCCCGCTGAAACCGAGAGACAGTGAGGCTTATCTGGATTGGGCGGTCAAGGCGTTCAAAATCTCAACCTCTACGGTTCGGGAGACCACGCAAATTCATACCCATATGTGCTATTGCGCATTCCATGATATGCTGGACTCGATTCAAGAGCTGGATGCCGACGTGATTTCCATTGAGACTTCACGCAGCCATGGCGAGTTGATCCGGAGCTTCGAGGAGAATACGTACCCGCTCGGCATCGGACTCGGGGTGTATGATATTCACAGCCCACGAGTTCCTTCCATAGAGGAGATGGTAGCCATGATCTCCCGTGCACTGCAGGTACTGGATCCCTCATTGTTCTGGATCAACCCGGATTGCGGACTTAAAACAAGAGGACAAGAGGAAACTGTAGCGGCCTTGGCCAATATGGCTTCCGCAGCTAAACGGAGCCGGGAGCTACTTGTATCCGCAGGAACGGGTATGTAACAATTGTATTGAAAATTTTAAATATTTCATTTGACAGTCTGATCTCTATCCTGTACTATCAATAATATAGTAATAGAATAATAGTTAGTATATAGATACCAGGAGGGAAATCCAGTATGTCACATGTATTATTTATTAAAGCAAATAACCGCCCGGCTGACCAATCGGTTACCGTTAAACTTTACGAAAGTTTCTTGAAAACTTATAAAGAAACTCATCCGGACGACATGGTTACCGAGTTGAATTTGTTCGAAGCGGATCTTCCATACTATGACAACGATATGATGACCGGTTTGTTTAAATTGGGCAAGGGTATCGAGACGACTCCGCAGGAGCAGAAAGCAGCCGATTTGGCAAATACCTATTTGGACCAATTCTTGGGAGCCGACAAGGTAGTATTTGCTTTCCCGCTTTGGAACTTCACGATTCCAGCTCAGTTGCTCACTTATATGTTCTATCTGAATCAAGCGGGCAAAACTTTCAAATATACAGCTGAAGGTCCGGTTGGACTCGTGGGCGATAAGAAAGTAGCCTTGCTGCAAGCACGCGGTGGAGTATATTCTGAAGCTCCTATGGCAGACGTGGAAATGTCCATGAAATATATGGCCACTTCCCTTGCTTTCTGGGGAATCAACAACCCGGAAACTGTCATTGTCGAAGGTCACAATCAGTTCCCTGACCGTGCCGAAGCTATTGTTATGGACGGCGTAAAACGTGCTGCCGATCTGGCTGCCAAGTTCTAATTCTGTGACTTAATGGGCTATTCTGACTAGGTGATAGATTATCACCTGCGGAATAGCCCATTTTTTCATGATTACTAATGTAATTTTCCATGTTAATTAGGTTAAAGTCCATACTAGGAAAGATCGACTTACATAGTATGGTTGTGTAAACAAATTGCACTCAAGGAGGGAATTTAGATGGGTGATTGCAAAGGAGCTTTTGTGGGATTTACTTCAACGGCAACCATTTTAGTTCTTTACATTCTGTTAGTTATTGTCCTGAGAACGTTCTAATGATGTGATCGATCAACTGAAGTTAAGCGTCAAGAACTCATGAATTAAGATTGCTACGTGGATAACAGGGTAATGACGAGCAATTCATAAAGAACGAGGGTTAAAATAAGTTCATCATTGTTGTTGTAGGGATTTCCAAAGAACGCCCGTTGAGATCCATAATAAGGGTTGCGTACTGCTAAATATAACAAGCCTTTATTACAATCAACAATCCTACCCACAAACGTTTGTCCGTCTAAGGTTTCAATCCGAACAACCTTGTTTTTATGCAGGCTACAAATATGGTGTACGTGATTTCTTGCGTTCTTTAAGTTTTGGACCAGGTGATGATCTGCCTGATAAAGCACTTGTTGCGGATAACTTCCATGCTGAAGACTCATGATCAGAATTCCTCCTCTATAATAAGTAATTCATACTATGCCCTATATTATTTGTTCGTTCATCATTTTATGGGCTGAAAAAAGACAGTGGCAGTAGACTCATCTAGCGAGTCTACTGCCACTGTCTTATTGAACATAATAGAATATATAAATTTCCGAGTACTGCCCCTTTACTTGCAAATGCATATAGAAGAAACGACTTTAACAGCGGGTGAAATCCCATACCCATCCCTCCCCATGCACAAACGTAGAAGTCCGAACCCCAAAGACGCCGTCAGGCGTTTTTCTTATGGAAATGCGTTGATTTCCATATACTTATTAGCATATAATACAAACGAATGTTCGTGTGAGCGAATATTTCATATCATTATTAATTTAAGATTATAACAACTGTGACATCATGGAGAAACTCGGAGGATTTACAAAATGCTTCAGAAAACACACAGCTTGGCCGGTTTATTGACGGCCGAGTGCGTACTGTCTTATTATCACCAGCCTTTACTTACCTGGGAGGCGGGCACGGCCTTGCTTCTTGGATGCCTGATCGGTCCGTTAGCGGATATTGACAAGAAAGGCTCTACGATGGCGAAGATATTCCTTCCCTTGTCAGGAATTCTGCATTTGCTGAAGGTCAAGCATCGGACACTGACGCATTCTCTTCTTTTTATCTTGGCATTGGCCAGTTTGACATCGGCGCTTCCCGAAATATTTTTCTGGACGTTTATACTTGCCTATGGATCGCATACCTTGATCGATATGTTCAATGAGCAGGGGGTGGCGCTATTCTGGCCATGGAAACGAAAAATCCGCCTGCTACCGAAATTCCTGGCGATCGATACCGGATCATTTGCCGAAGGA
Source organism: Paenibacillaceae bacterium UBA6304 (assembly GCA_002439285.1). Lineage (GTDB taxonomy): Bacteria > Bacillota > Bacilli > Paenibacillales > Paenibacillaceae > Fontibacillus. The sequence continues at coordinate 15,054 of DJTQ01000432.1, read as the reverse complement.
ATCTTTCGGTTAGCGTTAGGAATAGCAGTAATTCTATATCCAATTCTCAGCAGTAGCTTGCGGTTGATGTAATGCGGATCGGATAAGATGGCATGGCGGATAGGTAGGATTATTGAGGCGGAAAAGTTCTTGGCAAGCCCCTCGTTGTTGATTATGATGGTGGAAGAATATTTTTCCTATCATTCCAGTTAAGGAGGGGCAATTTGGAGAATTTGTCTACTTCCATGGCCGATACACGGTTGGCGGCCGGAAGAGGGTCGCTTAAATGGTTGCGGAGGACATTAATACTCGCATGTATTGCCGGCGCAATTCTTATCGGTTTGCAACAAATCAAGGCTCCGCACCCAGCGGATTTGGATGCTCGCCCCGAAGATTTCTCCTCGGCCCGTGCAATGGAGCAACTTGAACAGATTGCCGAGGAGCCGCATCCGGTAGGGTCATCCGCCCATGATGTTGTACGCGATTACTTATTGTCGGAACTGAAGGGACTCGGCTTGGCGCCGGAAATACATAATAGTAGTGCGGTATTGGGTGATAGAGGGATGGTCACTCTCGAGAATATCGTAACGCGGATTCCAGGCACTTCCAGCACTAGACCGGTCATGATAGCCGCTCATTACGATTCGGTGCCGTCAGGTCCCGGGGCAGGGGACGACGGAGCGGCGATAGCCGCAATGCTCGAAACGGTACGTGCTTTGCAAACATCGGGACCTTTGAAGAACGACCTAATCTTGCTCATGACGGATGGAGAAGAACTGGGATTAGCCGGGGCCAGATTGTTTATGGCGAATCATCCGTGGGCGGCGGAGCCGGGAGTGGTCCTGAATTTCGAAGCCCGCGGCAACAGAGGCCCCTCGTTTATGTTCGAAACTAGCGACCAGAATGGTTGGCTGATCTCGGAATTCCTTAAGGCCGCACCGCATCCCGTCGGATATTCACTGATTTACAACGTTTACAAGTTAATGCCTAACGACACGGATATGACTATGTTCAAAGAAGGAGGATTGGCCGGGTTGAATTTTGCATTCGGCATGGGTGCCAATGCTTATCATGACGAAATGGACACGCCGGTAAATCTGGATCAGGCCAGTCTTCAACATCACGGCGAGTACATGCTCAGTTTAACCCGGCATTTTGGAGACCTGAATTTACAGGAGGTTCGCCAGGAAGACGCCATCTATTTTAATGTAATCGGCTGGAAAATGGCCCATTATCCGCAATCTTGGGCAGTCTGGATCTTGGTTTTTGCGGTATTATTATATGTGCTGACCTTATGGCACGGAATGAAACGCCGGAAAATTAGCCTCAAAGGTACAGCGGGCGGCTTTGTTATCTTCCTTCTGCTGCTTGGAGTGGTGTATGGAGCGGCAGCGTTGGCGTGGAGACTGATCCGAAGCAGCGTAAGTCAAGAGCAATTGCGAGTCATCGGCCTAGACCCGCAGGTTAGCGTGTATTGGTTCGTCGGATTCTTGGCGGTTACGATCGGCATCGTTTGGCTGCTGGTCCGCTGGCTTTCCAAGTACAACCATGCGGAGAATATTTGGAGCGGGACATTATTGGTTTGGCTGATGATTAGTGCGGCGACCTGTTTTTATCTGCCGGGAGGAAGTTATTTGTTCGTGTGGCCCTTGATATTCAGCTTGATCGGCTTGAACGTGTCGATATTCACCTGGAATAACGATTCGGATTGGGCATCCGCGTTTTTTGCGGTTCCGGGATTCATTCTTTTGCGCCGATTTGTTATCTGGTGTTTGTGCTGATGACACTGACGATGGCCGGTGAATTGATGGTCATTGCGGCAATTGCCCTATCGCTGATATTTCCCGTATTTTGCGTTAGGGAACAACGGCGAAAGACCAGGCAAACCGTGAAGAGGTCTTTTCCGTAATGCGTATTGATTTCGTTGCCGGATGAAACTATCGGACGCCAACCTCGTATCATTAAATAGTCGATTATTTGGAGAGGATGGGATTGGTTTGGAAAACAGCATGAATGTCAAAATGTTCGAAAAAATGCCTGACGGCAACATCAATCAAATTGATGAGCGCGCTTGGAACCCGGCGATGATCACAGCATTGGAGCATGTGAATTATATCGTTGTGAGCGGCCGTGAATTTGAAGCGGTTGAAGGCCGGTTAAATGTAGATGAAGGAATATTGGAGCTGCTGCTCGTCCCGGTACGGAACGAGTAGGCTCCGAAAGGAGGAAATTGTTTTGACGATCGAGGACAACAAAATGAAAGATAGCGGCAACTCGAAACTGTTCACATCGGATGGTAAACCACTGCGCGTATTGTCGACTTCTCTCGGGATCGCGTTGCTGGCTAATGCATTTTTGGTTCCTGGCGGAGCGGTTACGGCCGCCGGCAGCGACACTACCGGAGAAGAGCCGAAGCTCGTGGCGTGGTCGAATGAAGAAGTGAAAGCTTATTTTGATAAAAACGTCGATTGGAACCTGCCGATACAGCTCGCTGAACAAGGGGTGCAACAAGAGGAAGGGACAGGAACGGGAGGAACAGGCGCTGCTTCAGGCGGAACGACGGTTATCAACAATTACGGAGGCTATGGAACCGGCTTCGGTTGGGATGACATGCTGCTGTATCATTTGCTGTTCAACAGCGGTTCGAATTATTCCTCAAGCGGCTGGAATAGAAGTCATGGCGGTTACTATGCCGGAACTAGCACTCCGTATAAGCCGCGCTCTTACTCCAGCGGGTCGTTTCAGAATAAACAGGTGGCAGGTTCGGTCGTGCCGCCGAAAACATCGACTTCCACGAAAGGCTCGATCGTAAGACGTTCTACATCGTCGAGCCCGGGAGGCATCGGGGGCAAATCTAGCGGATTGGGCTCGTCTTCGTCCAGTTCGAAATCCAGCAGTAAGAGCTCGGTTTCGGGTTCATCCAGCTCTAAATCAAGTTCGAGCAAAGGGTTCTTCGGAGGATGAGCCAAAGTGTATTTGAAGTTGTTGGAGTACCGAATGACGATCGGGCATCCCGCGTAAAAGAGCTCTTCGACCTGGGATTCACCTGGGCAGATCTGGAGGACGAAGCGTATTGGATCGATCAGATCGTACTCATGGAGCGGCCGTTGTATGATGAGCTGGAGCAGGCTGCGAAGGCACTCTGGGGTATTCTGGACAAAGCGGTCCGCTACGTTTACCGCCGCCCGGATCTTTATGAATTGCTGGGAATCCCGCCGGTAATGTGGGAATTGTTGGACCAAGCTCCGCTGGCGGAACCGGGTCTGATTAGCCGGTATGCGCGGTTTGACTTTGCGATAGCCAATGACGGGAGCATCAAACTTCTCGAATTGAACGCGGATACGCCGACCGGTTATGTTGAGGCTTCAATTGCTACACCTTGGGTGTTGACACAGGCCGGGTTCTCTTCTCCGAACGAGGGGATGAAGGATTTAGTCGCTGCTGCTTGGGCGGCAGACCAGCCGGACACAGCGGCTTGCGTGGCTTATGGCCAACACATGGAAGATTCCGGAACGATCGAGGCGCTGGTTCGCCACAGCGGACGGGAAATGACATGCGAGGATTGTCTGGAGCTTTGGTTTGATGAAGGCTATTTAAAAAACAAAAACGGTGAAGTTATCGAGCGGATGTTTGCTCTATACCCGAAGGAATGGATGGCTGTAGACGATGCTGGCGAAGCCATGGCGTTCGCCATTGAGACGGGACGGCTTACGCTGTTTAATCCGCCTCACAGCCTTTTGCTGCAATCCAAAGGGTTGCTGGCAGCCGTATGGGGTCTGTATGAACTCGGGCTGCTATTCAACGAGCAGGAAAGAGAAGTCATTTCCACTTATGTGCTACCGACTTACAATAAGCCGGTTTTTTCGGGGAGCTTTGTGTCCAAATCGATGTTCGGGCGTGAAGGCGGCTCCGTGCGCCTGTATGATGCCGAAGGCCAATTGGAACTCGAAGATCAGGAAGGCTTTGACAGCAGCGTACTTTTTCCGTCGGTGTACCAGAAACGGGCTGAACTTGCGAGAATAAATACGGCTGAAGGAGAACTTCATCTATTGACCGGCATGTTCGTGATCAACGGGACCCCATGCGGCCTACTAGGTAGAGCGGGCGGACCCATCACAGGTAACGCCAGTCATTTTATAGCGATAGGAGTGAAATAAATGCGGAACAGAAGAGCGCTTTGGCTACTCTTGACCGGAGCACTGCTGCTGGTGCTTAGCGCCTGCGGGAACTCCACCAGCGTATTCCACACCGACTCCGGTACGGAATCTGCGTTATCAACAGTGCGTGTGCCTTGGGATTATCGGATTCAAGAAGGGACCGTCGGGGATCTGATCGGCAGTGATATGACGATTCTCCCTGACAATGAACTGTTGCCGAACGACGACAATTACGCAACCGGGGACAAAATCTGGGTGTTGCAGTTTATGGATGCGGAATTGACTACGGACGAAAATCAGAAGAATGAAGTCCGATTGTCGGCCTGGAACACGATAAAATCGTTTCCCGATAAGGCTTCGGCGGATAAGGACATCGCCGAGCTGAAGGTGTCCGTCACGACGGATGTCGATCTTGTCGGCGTGTATAAGACCGAATTCAAGGAAAAAACGAGAAATTTCGCCGTGCTGGAGCTGCCGACAGGAAACCGGATTAAGCAGCCGATCGATGATGCACGATACAAGGAACTGGAGAAACAGAAAAAAGCATCGGTCGTGCTGGAGGAAGTACACGATTTTGCCGATTATGATTCGGCGTTTGCAAAATTTAGGGGGTGGGCCAAATAATGGTGTTTGTTAATATTATTGTGAGTGTAATTGTCATCATCTTACTGCAATTATTGGGCATGGTTATTTTTAGCTGGATGACGCCGTATAAAGACATGGAAGAATTGAAAAAAGGAAACAAAGCGGCCGCCCTTGCCATGGGCGGAAAGTTCATTGGTACGGCCATTATTCTTGGCGTGGCGGCGTACACGAACACATCGATCTGGTTCATGATCCTGTGGTTTGCCGTCGGTTATGTATGCCTAATCGCAGCCTATTGGATTTTTGAACTGGTGACGCCAGGGTTCAAAGTTTCCGATCATCTGCAGCAAGGCAATGTGGCCGTGGGGCTCTTACTTTGCTTCGTGTTTATCGGGACTGCATTTGCGGTCAGCAGCCTCATCATTTAAGGGGTAACCGGGAGAGGGGCAGGCCAGTGCACTTTTTTCTCAGATTCACCACGAAACTAATGCGTTTACGTAAAACGTCTATCGCTTTGATCATCCTCGGTTTTATCGTCGCCAGCGCGACAATCGCGTATCTTCTGGAACCGGCTACCTTCGGAAATTGGTTCAATGCACTTTACTGGGTTATGACCACGATGGCAACGGTAGGCTATGGTGATTATTTTGCCAAGACGGAAATCGGTAAAGCATTTACGATTTTTTTATACATTTTCGGCATCGGCCTGCTCAGTTTGGTAATCGGGAAGGTCATCGAATCGCTGGGCAGCCTTCAACGGCAGAGAGGAGCCGGGACTTTGAACTTTCATGGCGAGGAACATATTCTGTTGATCAATTGGAGCAAAAAAGCGAAATCGGCAGTGGATGAAATTTTGTGTTACTCTCCAAAAAGCCAGATTGTTATCATCGATGAATCCAATCAACATCCCTTGGAGCAATTGCATCAGGTTCATTTCGTCTCCGGAGATCCCGCGGGTGATGATATTCTAAACAAGGCGAACATTTCCAAAGCGAGGGCGGCTATTGTGTTTGCGGACTCGCGGATTGAAGAGGCTTCGCTGATCGACGGCAAATCCCTGCTTATCGCCTCCAGCATCGAGCGGCTAGCGCCGCATGTACATACCACAGTAGAGATCACGCAGGAAAAGAATATCCAGAATTTCCGCTATGTGCAGGTCAATGAATTCGTCTTGTCACATGACGCCATTTCACGACTGGCTGTAAGGTCGGCGCTACAGGAAGGCAATTCCGACGTTATTCGCCAGTTGCTTAGCCGCCAGCATGGGGATGATATTTATGAAGTTAAAGTTAAGCAAGGTTGGAAGACCTATCGGGATGCTTTTCAGGATTTGCTGAATCAGGGAGCGACGTTGCTTGCTGACCGCAACGATCTGGGGATCAACCGGAAACTGGATCAGCTGATCCCGCCGGAGGCACGGTTGTATATTGTCTCGGACGAGACGACTTATCGGCGTATTGCCGGAATATAGACCATTTTCATTTATTGCCCCCGGTCGTAAAGAGCGGGGTTTTTTTTATGTTATAGAATTTATAAACGTGGGATTGAAGAATGAGTCGTCTAATGCCAAAGGGTGGGCAATTCAAGATGATCCCGTCACTATGATGTATTTGCGATGTAGAATAGAAGAGGGAATGGGTATGGGGTGGAAAGTTTACGGCCCGCCTTTAAAGTCGTGTTCTTCCCCTATAATAAATTCAATAAGAACACGACTTTAACAGCGGGTGAAATCCCATACCCATCCCTCCCCACGCACAAACGTAGAAGTCCGAACCCCAAAGACGCCGTCAGGCATTTTTCTTAAGGATTTGGAATTTCAAACGATTTAATGGTAAACGAGAGTAAAGTGCATTTGCGCAAAACTGCGGAATACACTTATACTCACTCTATAATGTTTAAGGAGAGGTATTATGGAGCAGATCGATCTGGAAATGATATTCAAGCTATGCATGGCATTATTATTCGGTCTGTTTATCGGAATTGACCGTCAATTGAAACAAAAGCCGCTCGGAATCAAGACCAGCATGGTGATTTGTATCGCGAGCTGCCTGGTGACGATCGTCTCGATCGAAGCGTTTGAGAAGTTCGCCGGGCCGGACCATCCCAATATGGACCCGATGCGCCTCGCCGCGCAAATCGTCAGCGGGATCGGTTTTCTCGGGGCTGGGGCGATTTTGCGCAGAAGCAATGAGGGGATCTCAGGCCTGACATCGGCCGCGATGATCTGGGCTGCTTCCGGTATCGGGATCGCGATCGGAACCGGCTTCTATTTTGAAGCTACTCTAGCGGTTATTCTGCTGATTCTTTCGGTCAATTTTATTCCGTATGTAATCAAATGGATCGGACCCTACAAGTTGAATCAGCGTGACGTATCCATTAAGGTCGTGATGGGCGATCATGGAGATGTGGCGGAGCTCATCCGCATTATTGAGCGCAAGGATGCCACCGGTCCAGCGGCGAAAAGAAACCAACACCGCATACGGCGCCTGAAAATTAAAGATCTCGAGGAAGGGCGGCAACGGGTGGATATGGTCATCTCCGCCTCGGAAAAGGAGTACACCACCGAGATTTATCATTTTGTGCGGCACATTGACCATGTGATCAGCGTCGAGGTGGAAAATTTATAAAACCGACACCGTTTAAATTCAGTTTATATATATGGTTTATCCTTGCCCTATACTAGAAAAGTAACAAGGCTTCGGTATAGGAAAGGGGAAAGAAAGATGGAAGCGAAACAAACGGCGGAAGCGAACGTGGCTTCTGGAGCGACTAAAGAGACTGCAACGGCAAAAATTAATAAAGGTTCCTTTTTCCGCTTGATGCGGGAAACGAAACCGTCTATAGGACTGTTGACGACAGCGATTCTGCTCAGCGTGGTATCCACGCTGGTCGGGCTCGTTATTCCGATGTTTACGAAAAATCTGGTGGACGGATTTTCGCTGGCTGCGTTGGACAAAACGCAAATCATATCATTGGTTGCGGCCTTTGCCGGGCAGACGCTAGCCTCCGGAGTAGGCATATTTTTGCTGAATTATATTGGACAAAACATGGTGGCGAGTTTACGGGACCGTCTGTGGAAAAAACAATTGGTCCTCCCGGTCTCGTATTTCGACAATAACCGGACCGGGGAATCCGTCAGCCGGATGACCAACGACACCGGTGTGATCAAAGCCTTAATCTCGGAGCATGTGGCCGGCTTCTTCACAGGCATCATTTCCATTATAGGCTCCATTATTGTGCTGCTGTATTTGAACTGGAAAATGACGCTAATTATGTTCATTGTCATTCCCTTGGCCGCGTTGGCACTTTTTCCATTAGGCAGAAAAATGTATAAGATTTCGCTGGGGATGCAGGATGAGACGGCTTCTTTTACGGCCACGCTTAGCCAGGTGCTTTCGGAAATCCGCTTAGTTTAAGCATCGAACGCGGAACGTAGAGAGTATGCGACCGGGAGCAAGGGCATCTCCAATTTGCTGAAATTCGGTATTCGGGAGGGGCTTGTCATGGCCTGGATTAGCCCGCTCATCTCGGTCGTGATGATGATGCTATTAGTCGTCGTCATTGGCTACGGCGGCATGCAGGTGTCCTCCGGCGCGTTGACGGCAGGGGAACTGGTCGCGTTTATTTTGTATCTGATTCAGATTGTCATGCCGATGACGCAACTGACTACCTTTTTCACTCAATTGCAAAAAGCAAAGGGAGCAACCGAGCGGATCATGGAAACGCTGGACGCAGAGGAAGAATCCTTTGATGCCGGTAAAGAGGTCAAGTATGACAACCGTCCGGTGAAAATTGAGAGTCTTTCTTTTGGCTATAAAGAGGATGAACCGGTGCTTAAGAATGTCAGCTTCCGCATGGAGCCTGGCACCGTAACGGCGGTGGTCGGCCCGAGCGGCGGAGGGAAAACGACGCTGTTCTCTATGCTGGAGCGGTTCTACCTCCCGCAGCAGGGGGAGATTCTGCTGGGCGATGAACCGATTGACCGCTTTTCTCTGCGGTCTTGGCGCTCGCTCATCGGCTACGTGTCCCAGGATAGCCCGATGATTGCGGGCACGATTCGGGAGAATTTGTGCTACGGGGTCGAGCGGACCGTGAGTGATGCCGAGCTGCGGCAAGCGGCGGCCATGGCGTACGCCGACGGTTTTATCGCCGAGCTGCCGAACGGGTATGATACCGATGTGGGTGAGCGGGGCGTCAAGCTGTCCGGCGGCCAGCGGCAGCGGATCGCGATTGCCCGGGCGCTGCTGCGGGATCCAAAAATTCTGATGCTCGACGAAGCGACATCCAGCCTGGACAGCCGCTCGGAGCATGTCGTTCAGCAGGCGCTCAATAATCTGATGGCGGGCCGGACGACAATCGTGATAGCGCATCGGCTGTCGACGGTGGTTGGAGCCGACCAGATCATTTTCGTGGAAAAAGGAACCGTGACCGGGCGCGGAACGCACGAAGAACTGCTAAAGGACCATGAGATGTATCGGGAATTCGCTGCCCAGCAGCTGCAAATTGCCGAAGGGCTTTTAGAAGAAGCAAGGGACTGAGAAGGTATGGCATATGGCTAAAATACTCATTGTAGACGACGATCCGTACATCCGGGAGCTGGTGCGTGTTTTCCTGGAGGAAGCGGGGCTGGAAGCGGCCGAGGCGGAGGACGGAGTTAAAGCACTTGCGTTGTTGGAGCAGGAGAAGGCGGATTTGGTCATTCTCGATGTGATGATGCCGAACATGGACGGCTGGGAACTGTGCCGGGAGCTTCGGCGATTGTATGAAATGCCTGTCCTGATGCTCACCGCCAAGGGAGAGACGAAGCAAATCGTGAAGGGCTTTGATCTCGGTACGGACGATTACCTGGTTAAGCCATTTCAACCGACGGAGTTGGTCGCACGGGTCAAGGCGTTGTTGAAACGGTACCAGGTCATCATTTCCCAGACCGTGACGATCGGCAGTATTCGCATGAACCGTCGTACCTTCGAAGCTGAGACTGATGATGAAATTTTTACGCTTCCTTTGAAAGAATTCGAGTTGTTGTTCAGGCTAGGCAGCAGCTCGGGAAGAACCTTAACCCGCGAGCAACTGATCGAGGAGATTTGGGGCTACGACTTCGAAGGTAACGAACGGACGCTGGATGTGCATATTAACCGACTACGTGAACGTTTTTCCGAGGAGAAATACAAATTTAGAATCCGAACGATCCGCGGCCTCGGCTACCGGCTGGAGGTGGGCGGAGATTGAAAACGGTAAGAACTCTTAAGGTCACGTGGAATATCGTAAAGCATCTATTGCAGTTGATCGCCCTTTTTTTGCTTTTGACAATTTGCTGGACGGGGGCGATATTTCTCACCAAGGCGCTTTATGTCTATACGGGGACTCCGCACACGGATTATCTCGTCCAGCTTATCAACTTCATTTTGGGAATTATCTTGTTTATATGCTGCATGCTGTTGTTCGGCATCTATTTACACCGTAAAGAAATGGCGATGTTAAAGGCTATAATCGATGCTATGCGGCGAATTTCGAAAGGCGACTTTTCGGTCAAGCTGGAGTATCACAGCAATCAGCGGGAGTTTGAAAAGATTGCTCACAGCATTAATGAAATGGCCGGCGAATTGGGCAGAATGGAAACGATGCGGCAGGATTTTATCTCCAACGTTTCACATGAAATCCAATCTCCCTTGACTTCGATTCAGGGTTTTGCGGAAGCGCTCCGCAACCCAGGTTTAACCAAGGAAAAACGGGAGCATTATTTGAACATCATTGAACTCGAGAGCTTAAGATTGTCCCAGATGAGCGATAATTTGCTAAAGCTGTCTTCGCTTGAGAGCGACCCAGCAGAATTTGAAACCAGCCGCTATAGATTGGATCGTCAATTGCAGGCTGTGGTACTTGCCAGCGAGCCTCAATGGATCGCCAAAGATATTCATGTCGAGTTGGACTTGCAGGAAACGGAAATCGTTGCGGCCGAGGATTTGCTAAGACAGGTATGGGTGAATCTGCTGCACAACAGCATCAAGTTTACGCCGCCGGGCGGACAGGTCGTGATTTCCCTCATTAAGCGGGAGAATGAAGCTGAAGTAGCGATATCGGATACCGGCATCGGGATTGACGAAATCGATGTGCCGCAACTGTTCGAGCGTTTCTATAAAGCGGACCGTTCCCGGAACAGAAGCGTAGGAGGAAGCGGGTTAGGTTTGTCCATCGTCAAAAAGATCGTGGATATCCATTATGGAGAGATATCGGTCCAATCCATGCCGGGGCAAGGAACGACTTTTAAAACCACAATTCCCTGCGTCTGGGAGAAATCTTAATAACTTCGTAATCCTTTATTAACCTTTTGTTTCTTTTCTGCTCAGGGCGTCATGGTATGATGTGTATAAGTATGAGTTATGCCAGGTCAAATAAAGGATGAGTTAAACAATGAGTAAACAAATTCTGATTGTGGACGACGACGAAAAAATAGCCAAGCTGATTGAAATCTATCTGCTCAACGAAGGGTTTGCCGTTCATCGGGCGGATAACGGGCTTCTGGCGCTTGAAATGATGGAGCGGGAAGAAATCGATCTGGTTGTGCTGGATATAATGATGCCGGGCATGGACGGTATATCGGTGTGCCTGAAAATCCGGGAAACCCGGACCACTCCGATCCTGATGTTAAGCGCAAAGGACGGGGACATGGATAAAATCACCGGACTCATGACCGGGGCCGACGATTATATGGTCAAGCCGTTTAATCCGTTGGAACTGGTCGCCCGGGTGAAGTCGCTGCTGCGCCGATCTTCTTATGCGGTTCAGCCGGCACCTCAGCCGCAGGATCATTTGATCAAGCTGGGATCCCTGCAAATCGATAAAGAGACCCACACGGCTATGGTTGATGGCAGGCCGGTCAAACTGACGCCGATCGAGTTCGGCATTCTGTTCCTGCTGGCCAGTCACCCGGGGCGGGTGTTCGGGTCGGAGGAAATTTTCGAGCTGATCTGGAAAGACAAATATTTCGAAAGCAATAACTCCGTAACGGTGCATATCAGCCGGCTGCGGGACAAGCTGGAGAAAGAAATGGACGGGGAAAAGCTGATCCGGACGGTATGGGGGGTCGGCTACAAAATTGAAGGCTAGCTTAAGATTTCTCGCGTGGCTGTTTTGGACCATCGTTGCTTCGCTAGCATCGTTGCTGCTGTTGGTTTTGCTGATGAGAGCATTCTATTTCTTTTATCCAAGAGTTACTTTCAATACTATGATCTTGTGGATCGGACGCAATATCGGGTTTCCTGAAGCTTATTATCTGTCGGGCGTACCGATTATGCTGCTGTTCGCGCTTTATTTCTACCGGCGAAGCGTCCGACGCCATGAACAGAAGTACCTTAAGCTATTGATCGAGGAAGTCCACCGGATCGAGGAGGGCTCGGCGGCCAAAATGCCGGTGGAAAATGTCGGCCAGCTAGGTCAGCTTGCGACGGACATCAACCGGATGGTTGAGCGGCTGCGCACCTCCATGGAAGAAGAGCGGAAGGCGGAGCAGACAAAAAACGAGCTGATCACCAACGTATCGCACGATCTGCGGACGCCGCTGACTTCCATTACCGGTTATTTGGGCCTTATTGATCAGGACCGGTACCGCGATGAAGTCGAACTCCGCCATTACGTCAATATGGCTTATGAAGAGTCGCTCCGTCTGAAGCAGTTGCTTCAGGATTTGTTCGAATATACGCGGCTGCAGAATAAGGAAATGAAGCTGCATAAGAGCCGCATTAACCTGGCGGAAATGCTGTATCAGATCACGGCCCATTTCGGCTGGCAGCTGCAAGAGAACAAGATGGAATGCCGCTTGTTTATGAATCAGCAGCCGCTATTCGTCATTGCCGACGGTGACAAGTTGCGTCGGGTTTACGAGAATCTCATCACCAATGCCATCCGTTACGGCAGTGACGGCAGGCTGCTCGATATTCGCGGTCGTCTCGAAGGAAACGAAGTGGTCACCGAGGTGATCAACTACGGCGATCCGATCCCGGAGTCGGATTTGCCGCATTTGTTCGACCGGTTTTACCGGGTGGAAAAATCGCGCGCCGCACACACCGGGGGCTCCGGTATCGGGCTCGCCATTGCTAAGCATATCGTCGACCTGCACGGCGGCGTTATTTCGGCGGAAAGCGATGACGACCGGACCATATTTACGGTCCGGCTGCCCCAAGAAACTTTGGAGCGTCGCCAAAACTGAATGGATTTACTAAACGGCTGATCAAGGCTTTACCTTGGTCAGCCGTTTTTTTGCATGTTCGACCTTGTGCATTCAAGAGGATTTTGCTCCAGTTTAAGAATTTGCATAGAAATCTTAAGGGAATCTTAATAAATTCTTATACGGTACGCAAACTCTGGTCGTCATAATGATAAACAAGAACAGCGTTTTGGATATAAAGAGGGGTTGGCGGCAGTGTTTAGAAAGAAGCGTTACATATTCCTGATTCTTATCGTTCTGATCTTCTTATATCATGACAAGTTATCGTTTCAAAATGTGCAGAAACACGGAAATGCATTAATCCAGCAAGTGGAGCAAAAATGGCGCGGGGTGAGAACTCCCGAACTGGCCGGAGTCGAGGGGCAGGCTATTTTGATTATGGACCGGAACTCCGGAAAATTATTATACAGTGATCACGCAAAGAAAAAGATGTACCCGGCCAGTACGACAAAAATATTAACTGCGCTCATTCTGCTGGAGAAAAGCTCGCCGGATGATCAGGTGACCGTCGGGGACGAGGTGCAGCTGCGAACATCGGACGAAAGCTCGGCCGGGCTTGTTCAAGGAGAGAGGCTTACGGTCAGGGATTTGACGGCGGCGATGATGCTCCCTTCGGGAAACGATGCCGCTAGAACGGCGGCTGTATACGTTGCCGGATTGGAAACCGGGAAACGGCAGAGCCCGGAACAAGCTATCGCATATTTTGCAGAATTGATGAATGAGAAAGCGAAAGAACTCGGCGCTGGCAAGAGCCATTTCGTCAACCCGCACGGTCTGCACAACCCGGATCATTATTCAACGGCTTACGATATGGCTCTGATCGCCAGGGAAGCCATGAAGCTCAAGGAGTTCAATGAAATTGTCGGGGAAACCGAATACGCTGCGGATGCCAAGGGGCAAGAAGACCATTTGTTCCAGAACCGGAACAAGCTGCTGAGCAGCAGTGGGGAATGGTATTTTCAAGGAGCCAACGGAGTCAAGACGGGTTATACGGAAAAAGCCGGATATTGCCTGGTAGGTTCGGCAGTCCGTGAAGAGAGAGAACTAATCACCGTAGTGCTTCATTCTACGGAGCAGGGAGTCTGGTCGGACACGATCAAGCTGCTTGACTACGGGTTTAGAACTTAAGGGGGGCCATATGAATAAATCATCGATGGATTTAATCTACCGTGAATATAAGAATGATGTATACCGTTATTTGTATTATTTATGCCGGAATCACCACAATGCCGAGGATTTGATGCAAGAAACGTTCTATCGGGCATGCAGCCGGCTGGACAATATGGAAGGCCGTAGAACGAAGGCGTGGCTGCTGCGTGTGGCTCATAATGCCTATATTGACAGGCTGCGCAAGGAGAGCCGTTCTACTGCGTATGAAGATGAGTTCTTCCATAATGTTCCCTGCGAGGAAACGCCTGAAGCCAGCGTCATGTCGGGGGAGAGCCGGGAGGAATTCCACGCTATGCTCTCTTTGTTGCCTCCGAATCAGCAACATGCCGTACTGCTGTATGATATCCACGGATTTTCATATCAGGAGTCGGCCGATTTGATGGAAATTCCGTTATCACACTTTAAAATCCTGCTATACCGGGCCAGACAGAAATTACGGAAGAGCAGAGAGACAGCCTAGCCAATTGGAATATTTTGCTGTAGGATATAGAATACAATACCGATTGGGAGGGATATGAATGATACCGCAGCGCGTTACTTTGGTCACTTTGGGTGCGTTGGATCTTGCAACGCTCAGAGCTTTTTACAAGAGATTAGGATGGGAAGACACCCCGACCAGTTCTGACGATTACTGTGTTTTCACGACGGCCGGAGTGCTGCTAAGCCTGTTCCCTTACCGAGAATTGGTGAAGGACGCCAATCTGAAAGGTATTGTACCGGAGTCTGCCGCAGAGGCGAAGCCCGCTTTTCGAGGAATGACGCTAGCGGTGAACGTGGAAGAGCCGGAAGAGGTTGATGCAGCCATCGAGAAAGCCCGGCAAGCCGGGGCGGTGATCCTTAAGGAACCCGAAGAGGCCTTTTGGGGCGGCCGTTCAGCCTATTTTGCCGATCCCGAGTTCAATGTGTGGGAAGTCGCCTGGAATCCGTCGGCGATCTTCG
>DJTQ01000111.1 GCA_002439285.1 Paenibacillaceae bacterium UBA6304 | reverse complement strand
AAGGAGAGCACCATCCATAATTTTTGTACATCCTCATGACAGCGGTTCCACGTATGGCCGAACAGGTAATCAAATATAGAGGTTAGAGAATAGCTGGCTGATGAAATCTCCAGAATAAAATCTTCTAAAGGTATGGCATCATCAGCGATATACGCGATACTTAATGCCAACGCTTTGGGATTTCCCGCTGTAACTTCTACCAGTTCCATTAATGCATCTTGATCGCTTGCAAGGATGTTTGAAAGATGTCTTTTCTTTGCTTCAATAGGAGTTGTGGCTAGATGGTACTGTATTTCTTGTGTGAGATAGGGGAGGGCGTCCACTTTCTTCAGTCCATCCACTTGAATCACGAAAAGATCACGCGCGCTTTGGTGAAAGAGCTGCTGCTCATGCTCGCGGGAGGTTAATATAACCTTTACCTTTTGCGGCATGTTGGACAAGAAGGATAGAATGTCAAAGTTACTTGAATCTATATTATCGACAATGATTAATACTTGTCCGTTCAGCGATGACGTTGCCAACGCATTTCTCACGATGAACTGTTTTTCATTGATGGCGTGACCCAGCAATTCTACACGGCCTAGTTGGTAGGCGATCGTATCTAAAAAATAAGTGAAGCTCATCCCTTTTAAGTCGGCACTAACCCAAATGATGCTAGCAAAGCGGGGCCAAAGGGACCCGATTCTCGCAGCTTCTCCCCTAGCTTCTCCCAAGCAAGCATATGCGGATTCCAGCACAAGCGTACTTTTGCCCATGCCTCCCCAGCCTGTTATTAAACACATTGGAGAAGCAGAATGCATCCATTTATTTAATAGCTCGAGCTTCATCCTTCTTCCAACAAAAATATTAGCCCATCGGGTGGGAAGATTATGTGCAGCGTGATGGAAGGGGAGACTTATTCCAATATCCGAAGTTGTAGGCTCGGAATCGGAGGCAGGAAGTGTTTCTTGACCAAACAACCGGCTGGCAAGCCATTCGATATCGTCCTCATTTGGCGAACCGAAAGTTTGATCTTCCAGTCGTAACTTCGCTTTAGACAAGCAGGCTTTGATCCAGAGTGGAGAAGGCGGATCCAATACAGGTATGGAAGTTGATTTTAAAATATCCAAAAACCAAGAGACCTGCATATCACTATGCTTTAGAATAATCCAGAGTATTGCGAACAGTTTTCCGTCTTCAATTCGGCTGGGCACATACTTTTGGCCCATTTGCCCAATCCAGCTCTTTAGAGTATTCGGGGATATTCCTAATTGGTTAGCGATTTTATCTAAATAGGATTCGGAGAAATGCTGGCCGCTGGATTGCAATTCTCGTTTTTTTCTCTTTGTTTTGTAATCGGGGTGAGACTTTAACGAAGCAACACCTGAATAGAGCAGCTCAGCGAATAAGCCTTGGTTTTCTAGTTCTGCCATTCGGAATCCCCTCCTAACAATATCTAGTGGTTTCATCATAGCGAACTACAACTGTCTTTGTACAGAGCAGTATCGGCTAAATTATACATCCATGCTGTACATTTAAACAGTCTGACAAGATAGAAGTACCAAGACCGATCGTCGTAAGATGTGAGATAAGCACAACAGGCGAATACTATGGATCAATATACAGGCTGGTGATTCGCAATATTATTTAGTTAAAAAAGTTGTATACTAATTTTTAGGTTTTCCATGATTTAAACGCGTGATTTATCAATGAGAGATCACATGCGTGCGGCAATGAAGCAATATCAAGTAATATGATAGCGCTTACTACCTTTTTGAGTTCATTCATTGTTAGTCAGCACAATCTAGTAAAGGAGTGATAATTCTTGGCTTCCATGGAAGGTAAAGAGAAGAGAATTGCGAAGAATGTGCCCGGGCTATCGGGAGTACTTAGACTGGCTGGGGAGACAAGGAGACAAAACGATGAATAGGAGAAAATTCTGGTTATCACTGCGCCCCTACATGATGATCCTGCCAGCGATGCTGGCAATTCTATGCTTCGTGATCTATCCGGTGTTCTACTTACTGAAGCTAAGCTTCTACAAGTACAACCTATTGAACCATGCAAAAAGCAAATTTGTAGGCGGCGACAACTACAAGCAGTTATTTGCCAAAGATGAGTTCTACATCGCCTTAACAAACACAGTTGTATACACGGTCGTAACCGTGCTGCTAACGATGTTATTTGCAACCCTTTTAGCTCTTTGGGTCAACCAGAAGAAGGGGAAGAAGTTTAACGCTTTGTTGCAAGCCGGAATCTTTACCCCGCACATTATTTCGATCGTCTCGATCGCACTGGTCTGGATGCTGCTGATGGATCCGAATCACGGGATCCTGAACTTTCTACTAAAGTCGGTAGGTTTACCACCGTCGAAATGGCTGCAAAGTTCCAGCACATCAATGATGTCGGTAATTCTGGTTTCGATCTGGCATAGCGTAGGCTATTATGCACTTATTGTTCTAGCTGCACTGAGAAGTGTGCCGACACCGATTTATGAGGCCGCAGAGCTTGATAACGCAGGGAAGTTCACAACATTTTACAGAATTACACTGCCGATGATTTCGCCGCAATTATTTTTCATTTTGATTATTATGACGATCGGTTCCTTTAAAGTGTTCGATACGGTGCGGATTATGACAGGAGGTGGGCCGAATAACTCGACCTCGACCCTGGTGTATCATATCTACGAATACAGGTCCAATAATTTGGGCTATGCCTCGGCAACGGGGATTGTGCTGATGCTGATTATTGCCGTTTTAACCTTCGTCTACTTCCGTATGCTCTCAAAAAAAGTTCATTATCAATAGAGGTGAAGAAAGGAAGGTAATGATGCAATCGAAATGGAGTTTAATCCAGTCTGGAATTAATTATTTGCTAAAAGGCATTGTGCTTCTAATCTTCATATTTCCTTTTTTGTGGATGATTATGACGGCTCTGAAGACCTTCCCGGAAACGATGGTCTATCCGCCGAAGCTGCTGCCGTCCATGCCGCAATGGAGTAATTTTGTAACTGCGATGCAATCTGGTCCCTTTTTCACTTATACCAAAAACTCGATCATTATTACGTTCAGCATCATTATCCTACAGATGCTCATTATGATACCGGCCGCCTATGCTTTTGCTAAGTATAGGTTCAAAGGCCAAAACATTCTGTTCGCGCTGGTGTTGCTCGCTTTCATGATCCCAGGACAGGTCACGTTTATCCCGGTTTATCTGATGCTGGCCGATTGGGGGATGATTAACACGCTTTTGCCGCAGATTCTTCCGTTTGTCGCGAATGCTTTCGGGATCTTCCTGTTACGGCAATATTTTATGCAGGTGCCAACAGAAATCATCGAGTCCGCACGGATGGATAATGCGAGCGAATTTATGATTATGTATAAAATTATGGTGCCGATGTCGCTACCGGCTCTTGCTACAGTTGGTTTATTCAGCTTCGTATCCCATTGGAACGATTATTTCTGGCCGTTAGTCATGACCGATTCAACGAGTGTGCGACCGCTTACGATCGGGATAGCCATGCTTCGTGAAACCGAGGGCATTAGCAATTGGAACATCATCATGGCCGGCAATGTCGTACTCGTCATGCCGATCCTGCTGGCGTATTTATTCAGCTCGAAGCAAATTGTCAAAGCATTCGTTTATTCAGGAATTAAATAAGTTCCTTGAATGATAAAACATAATGGAGGGGTTGTTATGAAGAAAGCATTAGCACCAGTGCTAATCATGGTATTGTTGCTTGGTTTGGTCATGGGTTGTTCAAGCAATGATGGCCAGACTGCTAATCAGCAGGCCATAGCCGACGCAAATAGCGGTGAAGGAAAATCAGGCAAGACGAAAATTCAGTTCTGGCATTCCATGGGCGGCAACAATGGCGAGTATATCGACAACATGATTAAGGCATACAACGAATCGCAAGATAAAGTAGAGGTCATCGGCACCTTCCAAGGGACTTACCAGGAAACGCTGACAAAGCTGCAGCAGGCGGTTCCGGCAAATACGGCGCCGGACATTTCGATGCTTGAGCGTGGATTTGTCCCATTGCTTGCCGAAGCAGAGGTGCTTGCTGATTTCTATCCGCTGCTTGAGAGCACGGGGATGAGCGAGGACGACTTCTTGCCAGGCCTGCTGGATAATGTAAAATTCAATGAACAATTGAATGCACTGCCATTCAACCGTTCCACACCGCTGCTCCATATTAACAAAACGATGCTTGATGAGAAAAACCTGAAAGTGCCTACGACTTGGGACGAACTGGCGACCGTAGCGAACGCCCTCGTAGTGAAAGAAAATGGTGAGTTCAAGCGTTATGGCTATTCAATGCCATATGCAAGCTGGTATCCGATTGCGATGATTCAGCAGCTTAAAGGCGCGTTCTTTAACGCAGAAGGAACTGGAATGGGCTTTAATGAAGAGGGTGTAAAGACGTTCGAGTTTTTGAAGGAGATGCAAACTACAGGCGCGTTGTTCTACCCGCCTGCCCAAGATAGCGGAAACATCGTCAATTCGATGTTCGCCAGCGGTCAGATCGGGATGATGATGGAATCGACCGGGGTAATCGGACGTCATGCAGGCATTGTTGATTTCGACTATGTCACAGCGTTTCTGCCGATGAAGGATCAGCAAGCCACGCCGACAGGCGGAGCGAATCTAGTGATGTTCGAGAGTTCGAAGCATAAAGAAGCGGCATGGGATTTTCTGAACTGGGTATTCAATGATCCAAAGGGCGGCCAGCAGTTCATCCTTGATTCGGGTTATGTCCCGTTCACGAAGAAAATGGCAGAGTCCGCCGAGATGAAAGCGCAGTGGGAAGAGGTTACGGCGCGTAAAGTAGCCTTCGAACAATTAGAATATGCGTTCGATAGTAATAACCATGCGGCATTCGCGGCTGTCGATCAAATCTTCCTGAAAGCAACGGAGGCTATCATGTACGACAACGCCGATATCTCTTCCACATTAGATTCATTCAAGAAAGAAGCAGAGAAATTAATGAAGGAATAGGGCGCTGCAGTTGTAGAACCAGCCAAGGATTGTAGTTCATATCAAACAATGAATGATTAAAGGAGCTAACTTGTATGCAGATTAGAGGAATTGCCCATCGGGGTTACCCGGTAAAATATCCGGAAAATACCTTGTCATCGTTCCAAGCGGCTGTCGATCTGGGCTTCACCTATGTCGAGCTTGATGTGCAGCTAAGCAAGGACGGTGTTCCTGTTGTTATCCATGATTATTGGGTTGACCGAATGAGTGATCATAAAGGGAATGTGAAGGATTACACGTTAACCGAATTGAAGCGAATGAAGATTGGCGGCCATGAAACCATCCCGACATTGGGAGAAACTATGATGCTGCTGCGCGGTAAATTGAATGTAATGGTGGAGCTTAAACAGGCGGGTGATCTTTATCCGGGCTTGGAGCAGAAAGTGCTGGATATTCTTAAAAAAACCGATACCTTCGACCAATCGATCATCATCAGCTTTGACCATTTCTGCATACAGCGTCTGAGAGCCCTGAGCCCGGATATCCGGTTAGGGATCACAACGAGCAACAGTCTGCCCTATGTGTTTCCGTGGATGAAGGAATATGGATGCGAATTGCTGGGTGTACCTATGAAAATGATGACTGAGGAATATGCGAGCATGATTATCGAGCGGGGAATTGAGGTGGGGCCTTGGCCGGTGGATTCACTGGACGATATGGAGATCATTGCGCAAAAGTACCCGACGACGCTCATTACGACGAACGAACTGGAGCGCTGGGCAGAGTTTTATGAGACCCATCGGGAATTAAAACGACCATAGTATTGGAAGAGGAGGCGGGTTAATCGTCTCCTCTTCATTATTTTGGAAATGGGGAATTGCTGATTTGATAACATTTATTTCATTCGATTGTTATTGAAAATGGGATTTAAGTATAATGATCTAAAGTGCCAGCAATTTCTAAATAGCGAGAGGCTAGGTGAATAATGTGAAATTTAACGAGTACCACTATGAACGCCCGGATGTTGAGGATTTTGGGCAAAAGTTCAAATTAATCCTGGAGCAATTCACGTCTGCGGCTACATACGAGGAGCAGAGTCAAGCGATGGCGGAAATTAACAAGCTGAGAAGTCAGTTTGAAAGCCTTCAGGAGATCGCCAGCATTCGTCACACGATCGATACCAATGACGAATTCTACAAAGCGGAGCAAGATTTTTTTGACGAGAAGGGACCCATCATCCAAGAATTTATTACGGATTACTACCGTGCGTTAGTGGGCTCCAAATTTCGGGAGCAATTGGAGAAGAGATGGGGGAGGCAGCTATTCCAGCTTGCCGAGCTTTCGTTGAAAACATTCAGCCCCGAGGTCATTGAGGATCTGCAGCAGGAGAACAAACTGACAACCGAATATATGAAGCTTATTGCTTCGGCCAAAATCCTCTTCGAAGGGGAGGAGCGGACGTTGGCCCAGATGACGCCGTTTCAGGAATCTACGGATCGGGACATGCGGAAACGAGCCATGGCAGCATCCAGCGGTTTTATGGCTGATCATGAAGCAACTTTCGATCGTATTTATGATGATCTGGTCAAAGTCAGAACGACAATCGCTAAGAAGCTTGGATTCCGTAACTTCGTGGAGCTTGGCTATGCCCGGATGTCCCGTACGGATTACAATGCTGAAATGGTGGCGAATTTCCGGAACCAGGTGCTTACACATATCGTTCCTGTTGCATCTAAGCTGAGGGAGCGCCAACGGAACCGGATCGGCGTTGATCAACTGTTGTATTACGATGAGAATTTTGTCTTTAAATCAGGCAATGCGGCACCGAAGGGGAATCCGGAATGGATTGTGAGCAATGGGGCCAAGATGTATGCGGAGCTCTCGCCGGAGACGAATGAATTTTTCAATTTTATGCAGGAGAACGGCCTGATGGATCTCGTTGCAAACAAGGGTAAGCGTAGCGGCGGGTACTGTACTTACATTAGCGAGTATAAAGCACCGTTTATCTTTTCGAACTTTAACGGTACGTCGGGAGATATCGATGTGTTGACGCATGAGGCCGGACATGCATTTCAGGTCTATGAGAGCCGGGGGTTCGAGGTGCCGGAGTACAGCTTTCCGACTTACGAGGCTTGCGAAATTCATTCCATGAGCATGGAATTCTTCACTTGGCCTTGGATGGATCTCTTCTTCAAGGAGGAAGCCGATAAGTATCGCTTTGAACATTTGGCAAGTGCGCTTTTATTCATCCCTTACGGGGTTACCGTCGATGAATTCCAGCATTTTGTCTATGAGAATCCGGATGCAACCCCGGCGGAGCGTAAGCAAGCATGGAGGGAGATTGAGCGCAAATATTTACCTCATCGCAACTATGCGGATAACGAGTATTTGGAGCGGGGCGGGTTCTGGCAAAAGCAGAGTCATATTTTCAATACCCCGTTCTATTACATTGATTATACCCTGGCTCAAATCTGTGCCTTTCAGTTCTGGAAGAAGATGCACGAGAACCGTCAGGAAGCTTGGGCACAATATCTCCATCTCTGTCGCCAAGGCGGCAGCCAATCGTTCACGGAGCTGGTTAAGATCGCCGGGCTGATTTCGCCGTTTGAGGAAGGCTGTGTCACTTCCGTGATCGGCAGTATCGAAGAATGGCTGAATGGTGTAGACGACACGGCCCTTTAATTGCAACATGAGAGCCGTCTTTTTGGCGGCTTTTTTTATGAACATTATTTTTTTGAACAAAGACGTCCCTTACCAGTGTAAGGGACGTCTTTGCGCGACCTGTTCTTGCGGTAGGACAGAAGAATGGAGTCGTCTAATGCCAAAAGGTGGGCAATTCAAGATGATCCGTCACTATGATGTATTCGCGATGTAGAATAGAAGAGGGAATGGGTGTGGGGGGAAGTCCCTTACCCATCCCTCCACACACACAAACGTAGAAGTCCGAACCCCAAAGACGCCGTCAGGCGTTTTTCTTAATGATTCCTTTTGGAGTATCAAGGGATCTTGGTGTTGTATTTGTGTGGGGTTCGTGTGATAATGGGTTGTTCAACTGATGAAGAATAGAGTGATCTATATACGCTGAATTATTTAAAATGGATGATTGGCCATATATAGAAGTAGAAAGAAGAGGTTATTTAAACCGTGGAATTATACCCATTTGCATATGATCCTGCCATACCGTTTATACAGCAAGCGTCGGATTGGGTGGCGGACGTGTTTTACGAGCTGCTTCCGGAAGCCGGCTTTGAAGTTCGGGATGAGCAGATCTACATGGCGTTTCAACTGGAAAAGGCATTTGCCGACAAAAAAACGATCTTTGCCGAAGCTGGGGTGGGTACGGGGAAAACCCTGGCTTATCTTCTGTACGCGGTGTGTTACGCGCGTTATACGCGTAAACCCGCGGTTATTGCCTGCGCGGACGAATCCCTGATTGAACAGTTAGTCAAACCGGAGGGCGATATCGCCAAGCTGGCCCGTCATTTGGAACTCAATATTGACGCTCGGCTGGGCAAATCGCCGGACCAATATCTTTGCCTCAAAAAGCTGGATCAAGCGCGGATTCAAGGCAATGAGGACATGAGTTGGGAAGAAATCGCTGCGGGTTTGCCGAGTTTCGTCAACTCGCCGAAGCCGATGCAATCCTTCCACGCCTACGGAGACAGAAAGGATTATCCGCAACTAAGCGACGAAGAGTGGAATCAAATCAATTGGGATCCGTTCCAGGACTGCTTCACTTGCGACCGCCGCCACCGGTGTGGGCAGACGCTGTCGCGGGATCATTACCGGCGCTCCACCGACATCATCATTTGCTCGCATGACTATTATCTGGAGCACGTGTGGACCTATGACGGGCGTAAACGTGAGGGACAGCTGCCGCTGCTGCCGGAGCATTCTTCCGTCGTGTTTGACGAGGGACATTTGTTGGAATCGGCCGCCATGAAGGCGCTCGGCTACAAGATGAAGCATGCGATCTTCGAAGAACTGATTACGCGTCTTTTACAGAATGAAATCCGCGAATCGTTGGCCGTTCTGGTCGATGATGCGATTGTGCAAAGCGAAGTGATGTTTAATGCGTTCGGACAAAATAACCGTTCCATTCCGGGCTCGGATCGGAAAGAAATCGTCTTGACCGAAGAACTCCTTGGCGAAGTGCACCGCTTCCGGGATTTGCTATCGGCGATTGAAGAAGAATTGGTCTTCGAAGGTGAATTGTATACACTGGACCAATACCAGCTTCGAATCGTCGAGGAGCATCTGGACATGATGCAGAAGGCACTTATGCTCTTCGAACGATCGGAAACATCCTTAATTTGTTGGGTGGAGGAAAGTCCGGAGGGACTTATGCTCTCGATCATGCCCGGCACGGTAAAGGAAATACTGAAAACGCATGTATTCGGTCTTCGCATGCCGATCGTATTTTCATCGGCTACCATGTCGGTGAACGGTTCCTTCCGTTACCTGGCGGATAGCCTCGGCATTGAGGACTTCCTGTCATTTTCGGTGACTTCTCCTTATGCATATAGCGAGCAGATGGAGGTTTTGACACCGCTGTGGAATTTCATTGACGGCTTTGATGGCAAAATGAAGGAAGCAACGCAGCTCTTACGGCAAACCGGCGGAAGGGCACTGATTCTTTTCCGGACAAAGGAAGAACTTCAACAATTCAAGGGGAAAGTGAAGTCTCAGCCCTTGTTGGCCGGAATGACGTTTTACTTTGAAGGCGACGGAGAAATCAGTCATTTGATTTCCGCATTTCAGCAAGAGGAGGAAAGCGTCCTGTGCGCGGTCAGTCTATGGGAAGGACTCGATGTGCCGGGACCATCGCTTATGAACGTGATCATTTGGTCGCTGCCTTTTCCTCCGCTTGATCCGGTATTTAACGCCAAACGAAGAGCGTCCGCTGATCCGTTCGCGGAAGTGGACATGCCCTATATGCTGCTGCGCCTTCGTCAGGGAATCGGACGGCTGATCCGTTCCCGGGATGACCGCGGCATTGTTGTGATGTTAGGTGAAGAAATGCGGAGTAATCCTGAGGTCAAGGATAAAGTTCTGTCCGTGCTTCCGGAGGGCGTTGAGATTCAGGAATCGTCAGAGAGAGAACTATCGGAACAATTTAACGAAGTCTAATTAACTTGAAGAAGCCGCCAATTTGGCGGCTTCTTCAGTTACCGGAATATACGGAAGGAATATTTTACTTGTCTATTTTTCGGAAAATTATTGGTAAGGTAGGGGGTAGCCATTAAAATGAGGTGATGATTGATATGATGAAGAAGCGCTGTTTGTTCTGCGATGTATTGGTTCCTGTGAATCCGGAAGGCGAATACGACAGATATGCAGGATGCTCCTGTTCGCCGACCGGAGCCTATAGCCTGCTAAGAGAAAGCTATACAACTATTCAGTCGCTACCGCACCAAGATAAACGCGACCTGCTTCATGTGATCTCGGGGTATATCCGGGAATTTACCGATTGCGGAGACAAGGTAACTTTATCAGCAGATGACTTGTCATCCATTGCAAACTCTCCGGAAATCCCCGTAACCGTTGAAGATAAAGGAAACCGACTGCTCCAATATTTGCACAGACATTCCAATGGCGCCGGTGATCCGGTTGTCATTCATCCGTTATCCCGTAACTTTAACCTGACGTATTCTCCTAATATACAAGAATTGGTCTACATCATTGACCAGCTCAGTACCGATGACCTGCTTGTACGGGAGGGGACGAACTTTCAGCTTACTGAAAAGGGTTGGAACCAGGCAATAGCAAGCGCAGGCGGAAAAAAATTAAAACCTTGCACCATGTTAATCCCTAAGGTTCAGGATCTTCGCACCGAGTGGCAGGAGGGGCTGTTACCTAAACTCGAGCAACTCGGTTATCTACCGCAAATGCTTCCACAACCAGATACGAACATCCGTGACACCAATCCTTTTGAAACTATAGCGGACAGTAAATTGATAATTGCTGATTTAACCGGTCAAGATACGGAGGTCTATTTTCTGGCGGGCTATGCCCTCGGCTTGAAGATCCCTGTAATTTGGACTGTAAGCAGCGAGAAGGCGGATCAGTTATCCGTCCCAATCCAAGATATCCGTCCTATTCTCTGGGATTCAACTGAAGAGCTGGCAGTAATCCTGCAGCAGAGACTCCAGAGGTCATGAACAGAAGTGAAGGGATGAGGGTTTGAAGATGTTTTGTTCTTAGCGAGCAAATGTCGGTTGACATACTTATTCCCGCTTTGTTAAGATTTACCTATCTGATTGGAATGGAGGGTTACGTGTGATTGATTCTTCCCGTTAAAAGTGACCAAGCAAGTTTAGGTTTCTTTTTTATTCTGCCTGGTAGCAGAGTGATCGGGAATGGTCTGTCCATGTGATGTTCCATCATCAATTTATAAGCGAAGTAATAACTTCTCCCTGTAATGAATGCAGGAGCATGTTATATATTTTATTTATGCTCGCTTATTAGAACTCATTGGGATGCATTTCCGATATATTCAGCACAGGCAGAGATTGCCTGTGTTTTTATTTTTTTATAAAGGAAGTGTAACTATGACAACTAAAAATAGTCGGGTTTGGTTCATTACAGGGGCAAGCAAGGGCCTTGGATACGCGTACGCCAAAGCTGCCTTGGAGGCGGGAGATCGGGTTGTGGCCGTTGCAAGAACTCTGAGTCATTTAGACCCGCTGAAAGAGAAATACCAGGACTCATTATTACCGATGATGCTCGATGTAAGGAATAGAGAATCCGTATTTGACGTAGTCCGAGCCGCGGTGGATCATTTTGGACGTCTGGATATCCTTGTTAATAATGCAGGCACCATGACCTTAGGGATGGTCGAAGAACTGAGCGAAAATGATGCCAGAGACTTGATGGAGACCAACTTTTTTGGTGCTCTCTGGGTGAGCCAGGCTGTAATGCCTTACCTGCGGGAGCAGCGATCCGGGCACATTATACAAATAACCAGTATCGGTGCGTTGGTATCCGGGCCTATGTCCGGCCTTTACAGTGCAAGTAAGTTTGCGTTGGAAGGATTGAGCGAGGCATTAGCCAAAGAGGCTGCGTCCTTCGGAATTAAATTGACCATGGTAGAACCCGGGGGGTACTGGACGGATATGTACACTGCTATGCGAATAAGCCCTTCGAAAGAAGCTTACGGATCTCTCAAGGAAGAAATGGCTCAACAAAACTCGGAGGGTTCTGTTGACAGCGATCCGCAATTGGCGGCGAAAGCTCTTATGAAGCTGGTAGACAGCGAAGACCCGCCTTTGCGCCTGATCCTTGGCAGTATGGTATTCGATGCAGCGATCCATACTTACGAAGAACGCTTAGCGACTTGGAAACAGTGGGAACAGATTAGCCGTGCTGCAGAAAAAGGAATTCCCGCCCCTGAAGGGTATGGGGAGACCGGGGAGTAAATAGTTTATCTTGAGGTAACACTTGGTTAATGGTTTGGAGATCTAGCAGAATGAGGGGACTTAATCATGATAGAAGCATTCACATCCTCCCAAAGCACATGTACCAACCATTGCCGAACAGTAGTCTGTTTTTTTGCCGGTATTCTGACCTATCGCAATAATTTTGAAACCGCGGCCAGTGAGATTGCGCACAGATTTCACGATGCCAAAATCGTGACGATCTTTCCCTATGGGATGGCCGCTGGCACTAACCGTTCCGCATTAAATCGTCTACTGGCGCGGCAGCTTCCTGAGGTCGGATATGATCTGACCCACGGCCAGTCACGGCGAGTAAAAACCGCATCAGAAATCATTCGTGAGGAGGGGGCACTTGCAGAGCAAATCATCCTGATCGGTCATAGCGCAGGCGGCGTGGTAGCTTATCGGTCAGGGCTTTATCTGGAAGAGAAGTACGGCTTGAAGCATATCCAAGTGTTCGCTGTAGGTTGCCCTAAATTTCATTTGAAAGCTATTCCGTTCAATAAGCGATTCACCTACATTACGGGTCAGAAGCCGGATAAGATTACTCGAATTGGGAGCTGGCGCAGGCCGGGTTCGCGGGTGTACCTCGGAAAGCCGGGGAGGGAAATTCAAATGGAATTCAACCCCGGCTATCAGGGTTGGCAGTATCATGCCTCTTATTTTCTGAATTCAGTCTGGAGTGATCCGAACCAGGTCTTTCACGCTAATGTTAAAGATCTCATCTCTAAGATCCATGAGCTATCTCCGGGAAATCCATAAACATGATTTGTTTAAGAATCCTTATGTTTCAATATCTTGCGGTCTTATTCCATATCCCTATACTCATTCATGCTGCTCATGATACATTACTCTAGAATTAATGAAGAGGAGTAGTGAATCCATTATGCATAAGGAAATACAACCCAAAATTCTATACTTCGGTACTTCGGTTGTACTGATCAGTACGATCAACGAAGACGGCACACCTAACCTGGCTCCGATGTCATCTGCCTGGTGGCTCAATCAATCGTGCATGCTTGGCATGAGCAGCAAGTCTCAGACCGCTCAAAATTTGGTCCGCGAGCGCGAGTGTGTAATTAATCTACCGTCTATTGACTTGATCCCGGCAGTGGATCATCTGACCCTGTTGACGGGAAGTAATCCGGTTCCGGAGTCTAAAGCGAAGAGGGGCTATAGGTATGAAGCGGATAAATTTGGAGCAGCGGGATTAACTCCTCTTCCATCTCAGCTAGTACAGGCCCCCCGCGTTAAAGAATGTCCTGTTCATCTGGAAGCCAGGCTCATAAATTATCATTCTTTTGAAGAACCAAGTTCGCTTGTTGCCATGGAAGTGCGCATTGAAAAAGTTCATATCGAAGAAGGTCTGCTCCTGGATCCCGATTCAAATTATATCGACCCATCGAAATGGAATCCGATGATTATGAATTTTTGCGAATATTTCGGTCTTAGCGAGCAAAGGTCCGCATCAAAATTAGCGCCGGTATTCGGACCTAATTCAGGAGAATAAATCTTTGGTCATTGACGAACGGGAAGAAATGTTTGTATTAGTGATTCAATTAGCAATGATCAAGGCGGCCAAGAAGATCCTTCAATTGGTGGATACCCTCGCATTGGGTAGTTATGATCGTGTATAGAATCGGCTTTAGAGTCGGGCAGATATTGAATTGGAGCGCATTTTTTGACATTCGCACCGCACCCTCATGATGAGGGATCATCTCCCGGACAAAATTGGCATTAACACCATTGGATATAGGGGCGTAGCTCATTTCACAAAACATCGTATGTGCTATTTTCTCGAATCGGTCCATATAGATGGATCGTTCATACTCCGTGTTCGTCACCATGCCGCATTTAGACTGAATTGCCTGCATATCGGAGATGCTTTTGGTTTGAGCTGAAATGATATTCGTAGCGATATCCTGTAGTTCAAGATTTGTTGTGTACCTGAGTATATTCTTCGACATCTCAATAGCTGCTTGATGGTGCGGGATCATCTGCTGAATAAAGTTATCCGAGATACTTGGCGTAAGCTGTACAGTAGTCATCCTGTGAATCATGGTGTGGAGAATATTAAAATAGACATTCAGGTAGGCTTGAGTCACATTGCTAAGTTTGCAGTTTCTATCCATAAAGTTTCAAACTCCTTTCGGGATAGAATATGCGAAGGGGGGTGGGCATGATCCTAGAACATCCTGTTTAGTATTTTGACATATTCCTTGTGTTAATGTATGTTCTATCCAATATGGATTGGGCACAACCACAATCAGGAGGTTAAACCAAACAATGAATATTAAAATTAGACAAGAAAACATGGAAGACGTTAACGAAATCTATCATGTAGTTCAAAAATCATTTGAAGAGGCTCTCTATTCTGACCATGATGAGCATAACTTGGTAAACAGGCTTAGAAATTCGAAGAATTATATTCCGGAGCTGTCTCTTGTAGCTGAATACGAGGGCAAAATCGTGGGTCATATTCTGTTTACAGAAATAAAAGTTGGCGATCAAACTCTGATTGCTCTTGCACCTTTAGCTGTAATAAAAGAAATGCAGAATAAAGGCATAGGGAAGCTGCTGATCATGGAAGGTCACAACATCGCGGCACAGCTTGGTTATAAGGGTTCCGTTGTTATGGGTCATAATCTGTATTATCCAAAGTTTGGTTATAAAAAGGCCAGTCAATATGGTATAGAGGCACCCTTCGATGTTTCTGATGAACATTTTATGGCAGTTGAGCTTATGGAAGGTGGTCTTTCCAACGTCCATGGCGTTGTAGAATATGCTAAAGAGTTTTTTGAAAAGTAGAATACATTAACATCACTGAGGGCCAGTATTTCATGGCCTTTTTTTGATATATAAGAATTTATAAGTTTTGGGGCTACCCCTTTCTGAGATTTTTGGATAGGGTAGAGTTATGGAACCTAATGTGCTGAAACGTATTTTCTTTGATGAGAATAAACACTGGGATCGCTTTGTTGCATAAGTTCTTCCTATCTCGAAAGTCTCCATAATTTATAGTTAAAGGAACTCAGAGTCGTTATATTAGTATAATCGCATTGTCGGGAGGACATAACGGAACCCAGAAACCTTATTTGGTAGAAATCAGACCAGATGGAGTGATTTCGGACTAAATAACGGCTTCTAGTTCCGTTGCGGAATAGAAACGGTCAATTTGACACGAATAACGTTCCTGAGTTCCGTTAGAATTTTGTTTTGTTAGACGCCGTCAGGCGTCTTTCTTAACATTACAGGATTTATATATTTTCGAGCACTGCCTCTTTACTTGCAAATGTATTGTCCTTTGATACAGGGAGACGAACATTCTAAAGAAGTCATCGTTCGAAACTAAATATCAGGATCGAATACGGGCTGGTGTGTCTAAGGAAGTGCAGAGATTTCTTGGTTGTGAAGATCCTAAGAACGGGTATAAGTTGTTGGTACGTGAAGGATGCCATGATAGCAAA
>DJTQ01000109.1 GCA_002439285.1 Paenibacillaceae bacterium UBA6304 | reverse complement strand
AACAGCGATCGTAGGAACATTTCACGCACTTGCTCCTCATCGATTTGACTAGTTCATTTTATAAAGCTCCCTCCTTTCTTTATACCAGACCTTCTCCCAAAAAAACATAAAGCAACTGGGAAAACAATAAAATCCTGCCGGATCGGCAGGATTTCGCTTGTTATTCGATTCGTTCCAAATTTCCATTCGCATCCATTTTGAATCTCGTTTTCGCTTCCTCTTCTTCTTCATTTAGAAAGGCCAATCGGCGAGCGCGATCCATAATTTGGATTAATGCTTTGTAATCATCATTAACTACTCTATAGTCGGTCTGCACTTCGTTAACTTGCGTTGACAGATGTGCGTTCTCCTCACGGAGCCGGGCAAGCTGCTCTTCTTTTTCCCTCAATTCTTTCTCGAGAGATTTCACATGCCGGCTTGTGTCTTGAATCGTACTTTTCCAACCGCGTAAAAAACGAATCACTGCATCGATGGAAATCGTCTCTTCGGTAATACCCTCGCTTCTATAATTCCCCTCATCCAGATCAACCGGGGCGAGCGAGGAAATCGCCGGATTACCTGCCAATACCCCCTGCTTCTTCATGTAACTTCGTTTTTGCCGTTGAGCCTTTGCGATCCCGATCGCCGCATCATATTTTTTGCGGACACAACTGTTCCATCGGAAGCCGCATGCTGCCGCCGTTCTCCCGATACGCTCTCCCACTTCCTCGAAGGCAGTCAATTGAGTACTACCCTCCCGAATATGGCGCAGAGTCACTTCGGCCAAAATTAAATCATCTTCCGCACTCCACGCATCTTGTCTCACCGCTGTCATGCTATAAAAACCTCCTAACGACATCCTAATATAACCGTCTTCCGGCCGGCTGTTCCGGCAGGCTCACTGGTAAAAAGCTTCTTACTCCATTTCTATGCCTCTCATAGAGTTCATAGAATCTATTTGATACTAAATTGTATTTCCAAATTAAAGCGCCTCCATACCTATTTTCAAAAAAACCAAAATTCCTTTCATCATTTCGTAATGTTGGGCAATAATATATATCACATGAGGAGGCTGTATTTTCCTAAATATCGTGACTTTTCGTTTACACATGTTGGGGTAGCGGGTATAATGAGGTATAGATATCGGTAGACGTGTATACATAGGAAAGGGGGATTTTCTCTTGGCTCGCATGTTCCGCGTTCTTGGCTTTTTCACACTAGCCATCGGACTTATGGCTTTTGCCGGCAATCTGATTGAAATGGCATTGTTGTTCTTCCTGCAAACCGCCTTTTTCGTACTGTTCGGTTACCTGAAATTCACGGAAAGAACGTACATTATGCTCTTCTGGGGTTATATGATTGTCGCCTTTACAGGCTTCAGCTATTGGACAATCTTTCAGATGGGAATGCCACTGTAATCCCTCTCGTTCCAAACCGATTAAAAGGCGATCCGGCCAAGTACCGGACCGTCTTTTTTCATGTTCGCCGTTATTAAGAATAAAATGACATACTGATATTTGGATTACTGATATCATATATATGGATGGAATCCAATTTGGGGAGCGTGGATCGAATTATAAACAAACGAATTTTTTCTTTGTTCCTCTCGGTATTTCTCACGGTCGCCCTCTTGCTGCCGATACAAACTACGGCCGCCCCCCTGTCGGACGAGGAGTTGAAGGTACTGGAGAAAAGCTTGTCGATCGTGGAGATCGACAGAGAAATCGACCGGATCGAGGAGCAACAGAAGGAGACTGAGAAGTCGATTCAGCAGCTTGAGCTGCAGCTTGCGGACAAGAACGAGGAAATCCGCGGTAGCCGGGAACAAGCCGGCAAACGAATTGCCGCCTATTATATGGGTGAGCGGGAAACCCTTCTTTCTGCGTTGCTGTCCGCCGATAGTATGAAGGATTTCTTTACAATGCTGGATTATTATCAACTAATTGCGGAACATGACAGGTATATAATAGATACCTACAAAACGGAATATGCCGGTCTGGAAAAGACAAAGCGCAAACTGGATCAGTTGTCGTCAGATCTTAATCAAATGAAGACCGGCTTGCTCCAACAGCGGGAACGCGTCGCACTTCTGCAGGAAAGTCTTGACGGGTCTCTCAGCGCCAGCGCAGACCCCGAGAAAATGAAGGCAATGATACAAGAGTTGACCTCTTACTGGGAGAATGTCGGACTTTACGAAATCCGCCGCTATTTCCGGGCGCTATCAACGGCGATGTCGCAGTTTCCCGACTTTTTAAATGACCATAAGGACAGTCTCTCATCAGGTAAGAACGGCTACACTTTGACGGTCAAAGAAGAGGACTTAAACGATTTTCTGCATTCCAAAAACGATCTCTTAAAGAATATGTCCTTTGTCTTTGAAGACGAACGCATTATTGCCCAGGGCCGAAGGGAAGGTCTCGAGTTGGTAGTAGAGGGGCATTATACCGTTGAGAATGAACCGCAAAATTCGATTATCTTCCATGTGGACCGATTGCTGTTTAACGGTCTTGAACTCCCGGATACGACACGGGCCGAGCTTGAGAACGATTTCGACCTTGGATTTTATCCCAAAAAAATAGTTCCCTTTGTCGAAGCCACCGAAGCGGACATTCAGGAGGGAACTCTGATTGTGAAACTAAACATTGTTTTGTGAGTATAAAGAACTTATAATGCATCCAATTCAGTTAGGTAAGACTTGAAACTAAGCTCTCCGTTTAAAAAAGAGGAAGACAATACGCTATACTTCTCCATCAATAAGGGAATTCCGGCCCCGACAGGCAAAGGAGTTCCCTTTCCATTTACGAATGAGGCAGGTATCCAGGAAGGAAGGGCGTTGCGGGACGCCTGATAGTACATGGTGTTCAGAACAGGTAAATAGCCAGTCAGATCATACCATTGCCGCTGCCGAAGCTGGGACGTCATCGCAGAGATCCACATTCCGGCCGTTTCCATATTTCCCGAGCGCGCCGAGACGGCATAGCTTCGTCCCCCTACCCATACTCCGCCTGCCGATGATTCCAGGTCAGGATAAGAGATTCTGATATTCGGATGCTGGTGTCGCTTGGCATCGCTCCACTTTACTAAGGCAAACGCCGTTTCTCCAGTATAAAGTTTATTCCAAATCTCTTCTTCTCCAGCAGCATCTCCGAAACTCTTCAGAAAAGGTCTCAGCGAATCCAATTGCTGAATTACCGTCCTTAATTCCCCGGTAGGTTTAAACAAAGAAGTCTCATCCGCTGATCCGGAATGTCCCGTCAGTTGCCACATCAGCGACATTACTGCATAAGGGTCATTAAAATCCAAGGCGAGCAAATAGGGAAATAGCGGTTGTTTCTTGTAAGCATTGAGCATTGCTCTCCAATCATCACCCGAAGAAGGAAACTTCAATTCCTTCTCCTTTAGCTTATCGGGATGGTAGACCCATACATAGGGATCCGCATCCATTGGAACTGCCCAAACATAGCCGTTCCATTCATTTTGCGTTAAGGAAGCGCTTAACACTTCGCCTGTCAAAGAACCCGAATAATAGCTCTCGGTTGGAAGCAAATATCCGCCCGAAGCAAATCTGCGAATCAAAGTATTGTTTAACAGCAGGACATCCGGAGAATCCCCCAGCTCCAATTCCTGCCGAACGGCAGAATAATCCTTTTCGGCCGGAAAGTTCGTCAATTGAACTTCAATATGATATTCATCCATCACTTGCTGATTCAGCTGTTGAAACCGAAGAAAATCGGATTCATCCAACTGAACCGCTACCGATATTTTTCCCGGATCTTGCTCTATCTCCTGGCTTTGCGGAGTTATCGGCTCCGTTTCGCCATGTTCCTCGGATCTCATTAGAGTCGATGTTTCGCTTGGCGATAAATTGATCAAGGCGAGTAATAGGATGGCAAAAAGCACCCAATGATTTCTTCGCTTCACAACGGTTCTTCCTCTCCGCTTGTTACCCCCTATTGTAACAAATCTCTTTAGAGATTGTCCTTACAAATCATTACAATTATGATGACAGACAAAAAAAGGCCGAAACTTTCATTTCGGCCTTGCTTCCTTCCCACTATTACTTCCGTCAGGCTACAGCAAATCCGCAGCCAGTTGAGCCAGTTTGGAGCGTTCCCCTTTTTCCAGTGTGATATGACCGCTGATTCCCTGCTCCTTCAACCGTTCCACCAGGTAAGTTAAGCCGTTACTGGTCGAATCCAGATAAGGATGATCGATTTGCTCCGGATCTCCCATCAAAATAATTTTACTCCCCTCACCTACCCGGGATACTATGGTTTTTACTTCATGACGGGTTAAATTCTGCGCTTCATCCACGATAATGAACTGTCCAGGAATCGAGCGGCCGCGGATATAGGTTAGAGCCTCGACCTGTATGCTTCCCAGCCCCATCAATATTTTCTCGATATCTCCTGACTTTTTGGTATCAAATAAATACTCCAGATTATCATAGATCGGCTGCATCCAAGGCCGGAGCTTCTCCTCTTTCTCACCCGGCAAATATCCGATATCCTTCCCCATCGGGACGACCGGGCGCGCGATCAGAAGCTTTTTATATTTATGGTCATCCTCCACTTTCAATAATCCGGCGGCTAGCGCCAACAGCGTTTTTCCTGTGCCCGCTTTACCGGTAATCGTCACAAGCGGAATTTCATCGTTCAGCAGCAGTTCCAGCGCCATTCTCTGCTGGGCGTTGCGGGCGCTGATCCCCCAAACGGGGTCATTGCTCAAATATAGCGGTTCAAGTCTGGAAGCATCCCGATTGACACGCAACAGCGCCGACTTACCGGTGCCCATTTCGTCTTTTAATATAACAAACTCATGCGGATAGAGATTATAGGAAAGTTCCAGCGGTTTGACCGGCAAATAACGGTAGGAGTAGAATTCATCGATCACGGAAGGATGCACCTTAATGGTGGAATATCCGGCGTATAAATCACTCGGCCCCGCGGTCCGGTCGGACAAATAATCCTGAGCGTTCAGGCCCAGCACATCCGCTTTGATACGGACAAGTACATCCTTGCTGACCAGAACGACCTGGCATGGCTCATCTTTATCTTGCTGTTCAAGATGATAGTTGAGCGCTACAGC
The DNA here is from genome assembly GCA_002439285.1 of Paenibacillaceae bacterium UBA6304. Taxonomy (GTDB): domain Bacteria; phylum Bacillota; class Bacilli; order Paenibacillales; family Paenibacillaceae; genus Fontibacillus. Next base: position 4,084 of record DJTQ01000109.1, on the reverse strand, counting down.
CAAAATCCGGTTATCATTTGTAATTTCTACGAACATCTCCTGCACCTTGAGGAAACTGCGATGGTTCAGCTCCACCTTCAGCCTTCCACCACGCTCCAGCAGAACGCCGTCATGCAAATGACCTATTTCACGAAGCCCATCCAGAAGCCGGGATACTCTACGCGCATTACGGCCGATTTCTTCCGCATTCCGTTTCTTGGAATCGATTTCTTCCAGCACCACCGCCGGTATGACCACCTCATGCTCGTCAAAAGCAAATATCGCATTCGGATCATGCAACAACACATTGGTATCGAGCACAAAGATTTTCTTCACGGATATCCCCTCCACCAAACATCTTGCAGCCTCTAATTCACATACATACTTTCTCCCGTCCGGGAAATGTTAAAAAGTAGTTTCTACAAGATCCCTACTGAAAGGACGGTATCAGTTCATGCGAACATGGCTGTGTTTGTTATTGACGGTTTTTCTGCTTACAAGCTGCGGTACGGCAACTAAAAAGGCATCACCCTCTCCTCAGAATCAAACGAACAACGGTCCCCGGGTTCAAAGCACAAATAACGGGAACAGGAATTTGAATAACGGGAATACCGAAACCCTGTCCGCAACGGAAAGGCAAAATCATTTGGAAGAACTGGTAAAAAGGGTTCCTGGTGTTAAAAACGCTCATTGCGTCATTATGGGCAAAACCGCGGTCGTCGGCATCGATGTCGATTCAAAGCTGGAACGCGCCCGGGTAGGAAGCATTAAATATACGGTAGCCGAGGCACTTCGTAAGGATCCGCAAGGCGCCGGAGCCATCGTGACCGCCGACATCGATTTAAATCAGCGGATCGCGGAAATTGGAGATAAAATCTCCAAGGGTAATCCGATCGGCGGCTTTGCGACAGAGTTAGCCGACATTATCGGGCGAATCGTGCCCCAGATGCCGGGAGACACCCGCCCAAGAGACAATGCGCCTAAGGTTAATAACAAGACCGGCAATACCAACAATGGAGCAAACAATACTAAAAATATGCAAATGGCCCCCGGTAAATAGTTGAATGGATGTCCAAAAGAAAAAGCCCAGCGAAAAATTCGCTAGGCTTTTTTCATGGCGGCAAACACTTGGTTGTCCAACAGTTCCGCCGCACGCGGGTCGTATACTTTGGCATAAGAAGGTGCGGAAGCGAGCTGAGCTCCATAGAACAGAGCATTGCGGACCGCATCGATCTTCATATCAAAGCAGCACATTTTGAAGGGAACCCCTTCAAGCGGATCCTGCACGGCTTCTGCTTTGCCATTAATTGCATAAATCGTCTCATCACCAAACACGGTAACTGTAATTCTTGGATGAGCCTTGATGTTTCGAACCAGTCTCGATCGGTGATCGAGCGCAAAACGCAGTGTGGAATAATCTTGGGCGTAAATCCAGGAAATCGCACTGGAAGTCGGCCCCCCGGACTCTTCGTCCACCGTACTGAGCAGAACAAAAGTTTCGGACTGGAATGCAGCATACAACGGTTCAGACAATTGGGTTACGAGTTCGGACATGTGCCAGCCCTCCTGTAGTACAAATCGTCATTAGAATAATCATAATATCAACGTATAACTAATTGTATTATACCATGGCCAAAAACTTGCATTCAATCGTCAATTGCCTGCTTGTACGTCAGTATCTTCACTCGACGGCGGCGTCTTCGTCCCGGCAAGCTCATTCTTCAGCGCTTGCTTAGCCTGCTCCAGCTCGTCATCGTCTAAGTAAACATAAGGATTTTTCCACTGTCCGGTTACCGGAACAAAATCGACATTTTCCTTCGAAATACTCCAGTACGTCGAAATCAAATTTTTCATCTGTTTGGATTCCAGATCGGTCTCCATATTCTTACCGACCGATTCAATCACCTTACCGGCGCCAAGCACTCCGTTCAAGGATTTGGCCTGGTCGATCAGAGCATGCAGCACTTCGTTCTGACGGCGGTTGCGGTCAAAGTCGTCCGATGCCTTCGTTTTCGGATTACAGTTGGTTTTCCGGTAGCGGACATAACCAAGTGCATCCTCGCCGTCCAAATGCTGTTGCCCCGCGGTCAAGTTAATATCGGTTCCATCGACAGTATCACGGTAGCACATATCGGCATCTACATTCACATCGACGCCTCCAAGAGAGTCAACGATGTCACGGAATCCCTGAAAGTTCAGAACCGTTACATAATCGATCGTCAGACCGAAATATTTGCCCATCATCGTTTTCATTTCCTGCTCGGCGGAAATGCCCGACTTCTTCTCGGCCGCCAAGAATTTCGGATAAAAGGCGTTCAGCTTATTCGTCCGGTAACCGTCCATTTCAAACCGGGTATCCCGCGGCAGTGAAACCACGGTAGCCGATTTCGTGTCCGGGTTCATCGAGATAACCATCATGACATCACTCAGATGCGTTCCGGTTTTCGGCCGGTAGTCCGTACCAAGCAGCAACATGGTGAGCGGCTTTACCTTAGCCGATTTCTCGGGAGCCACATTCGCCGAAGACCCGGTATCGTCAATTACTTTATCAACAGTCAGCCATAGGAACCCGACATAGGCACCTACACCGACAACCGCTAGAATCAGAAGACTAAGCAAAACTTTCAGAAATGTTTTTCCGCCGGATTTTTTCTTTTTCTTCGGGCTGTTGCCTTTGGAAGTTACTCTTTGGTTCTGCCCCCGGGGAGGTAAACCGCTGCGATTAGAACTCATGAAATCTAACACCTAATTTCGTCTGGATTAAGTCGCATGAATAATAACGAATAGAGACCGTGAATAGTTACAGTCCCTATAAAAACGAACGCTAGTCCTGCTTATTCACGGCGGACTGCCCGGAAGAGGAGTTTTCTTTCCTTTTCCGGCGTCCTTCTACAAAATAACGAATTCGCACCATCAGCATCAAAACCACGGCTACGAGAAGACATTGAATTATCGGCAGCTTGTCGATCTGAAAAATAAGCAGAAGGAAAGAACCGATCGCCATTAGCAGGTACAGGATAATCTCCTTCAGAAGCGGAAGCTTCTGTTGGGTACGGAACACTTTGTTGTACACGAAAATCACAAGCACATAAATAAGAATGTAGGATATTACCGGATTTTGCGCAAACCAAGCCTGCAAGACGGGTCCCTCCTTCAATATCGTTACAAATTATTATAGATTGGCTTCCGCATTTTTGCGATGTTTTTCAGCACGTTCGCGTTCGCTCTTATTAAGGATCTTCTTGCGGAGGCGCACCGATTTCGGAGTAATTTCGCAATACTCGTCATCGTTCAAATATTCCAACGCCTGCTCAAGCGAGAACAGCCGCGGTGTTTTCATCTTGACCGTGTCGTCTTTGGTAGCCGAACGAACGTTTGTCAATTGCTTTTCTTTGCAGATATTGACGACGATATCGTTGTCGCGAGTATGCTCCCCGACGATCATCCCCTCATAAATATCAGCTCCCGGCTCTAAGAACAAAATACCGCGATCTTCAATGGACAAAATGCCGTACAGCGAGGAAACGCCGTTTTCGCTTGACACAAGCACGCCCTCATGACGTCCGCCGACCTGGCCACCAACGAGCGGTCCATAGCTATCAAACGCATGATTCATGACGCCGTAGCCACGAGTTAATGTCAGGAAATGAGTGCTGTATCCGATCAGACCACGAGCCGGAATCAGGAATTCCAGACGGACCTGTCCATTTCCACTGTTGATCATATTGACCATTTCCGCTTTACGTGAGCCAAGGCTTTCCATCACGGCGCCCGTGCTCTCTTCCGGTACATCGATCAGCAACCGTTCCACCGGTTCCATCTTCACGCCGTCAATCTCTTTGACGATAACTTCCGGCTTCGATACTTGGAGCTCGTAGCCTTCGCGACGCATATTCTCGATCAAAATCCCGAGATGCAGCTCGCCGCGTCCCGAAACGATAAACGCATCCGGGCTATCCGTTTCGTCTACGCGCAGAGAAACGTCGGTTTCCAGTTCTTTAAACAACCGCTCGCGCAGCTTGCGGGAGGTCACCCATTTCCCTTCGCGTCCAGCGAACGGGCTGTTATTGACCAGGAAGGTCATCTGCAGCGTCGGCTCGTCGAT
>DJTQ01000228.1:11239-33690 GCA_002439285.1 Paenibacillaceae bacterium UBA6304 | reverse complement strand
TCGCCGCGCCGGTAATACCGAGCGGCGCCACGAGCAGCACGTTCAGCACCGCCTTGAGCGCGGCGGCCGCCAGCAAGTGCACCGCCGGCGCACGCACGTAGCCCAGCCCCTGCAGTAGGGCTGCCGTAAGAGCCACCAGCGCCCCGGGGGCGGCGGTCCAGGCCACCCAAGCCATCGTGCCGGTTCCCGCGCCGTCTTCGTACAACATCACATTGATCGGCTCAGCGAGCAGAGCCAACCCAGCGGAGGAGGCTAAGCCAATCAGCCAGAACCAGCGCAGCGATAAGCCGATTTGACGGCCGATGCCTTCCCTGTCCCCTCGCAGATTCATCTCTGCCATAAGCGGAATGAACAGTACGGATAAGGATGACGCAAGCATGGTCACCAATTGGACGAGCGGGATGCCCCGATTATAGACGCCTACCTCGGTCATTGCGAGCAGTTCATCCCCGCCTCGGGATAAAAGCCGCGGCAAGGTGAACGTATCGACCAGGCTAAGCAGCGGAATCGCGAGGGAAGCAAGACAAATCGGGATCGCGTAGCGAAGCATCTCTCTTAACAGCCCGCGTCCACTCTTCGCGCTTTCCCTCAGAACAGCCTCTCCCTTGCTTGTTAGGTCCTCTTCCAGCGCCGGATCCGGCGTCTCAAGTCGTTTTAAATCCAGCTCCGGCTTTACCTCTTCCTGAATAAAGCCTTGCGAAGGAGTCCCGTTGCCGTTTCCCCAAGCTGGCATCATCTTCATTCGTTTATGATGCCCTCTCCAGTACAGGAGCATGACAATCAGCCCCGCGGCCCCGCCTATCGCCGAACCGGCCAGTGCTCCACCTGCAATCACTGCCTCCGATCCCCCGATGTCGGTAAAATAAAACAGCAACCCGACCATCACCGCCACGCGTACGGCTTGCTCGGAAACCTGGGACACAGCAGTCGGCACCATATCCTGCAGTCCTTGGAAGTATCCCCGCAGGGATGCGGTTAGCGGGACAAAGAGTAGGGCAGGCGCTGCGCTTCTCAAGGCGGGGACCAGGTGGCCGTTGCCGATCCATGCCGCTAGCAGAGGAGCACCGAAGTACAGCAGGATGCATCCGGCGATTCCTAATATAGCCATCACAACCGTTGCCATTCGCAAAACGGCCTGTTTACCGTTCTCCTCGCCCAAGGCATGCCGTTCTGCCACAAACTTGGCAACGACCGTCGGAAATCCCGCCGTCGCTAGTGTAATTAGAATTGTATAGAAAGGGTACACGGTGTTATAAATCCCAAAGACGCCGTCTCCCCCGATATTTTGCAGCGGAATTTTCTGCAGCGTTCCTAATAGCTTGCTCAAGATAGCTGCCAGACTGAGCACAGCCGCTCCCTTCAGCAGGCCTGACGCCGTGCTTTTGTTTTCCTTCATAGTCTACCTACCTTGCGGAGTATGTAATCGCCTAACCTTACAATATAAGGTGAGCTAATGAATTAGTCACTTATATATCAGGTTCCATTATATGACGAAAACCGCCCCTCCCGCCACGATAGGTCGAATCAGGATCCCATAAAAAAACACTCCGGGCCTCGGGAGGCTCTGCCGCCCCGCTGCCTTAGGAGTGTGCTTGTCATATCCAGTGTACCCTTATTGCTCCATCTGTTTGCCTAAAAATCCGGCAGCCGTTTCCGCCATTTTAGACTCGAGTTCCGACATCTTTACCGTTTCATCCTTATTCAGCAGAACCACTGTACCGATCGGGTCCCCACCCGAGACAATCGGAGCGATAACAAAGGCTGAGATCGTTTCGGGATGATCCCGCACAACCTCATACGTTGCCGTGTTCGACTCCAGTGTAATTTTACGGTTGTCCATACTGTTCTCCAAGAGCATACTGATCGGTTTATCCAAGTATTCCTTTTTCGATGCGCCCGCTATGGCAATAATCGTGTCCCGATCCGAGATCAAAGTAATATGGCCTGTGCTTTCGTATAGCGATTCTGCATATTCCTTGGCGAAATCGCCCAACTCTCCGATAGGGGAGTACTTTTTCAGAATAACCTCACCGTCGCGATCCACAAAGATCTCGAGCGGGTCTCCTTCTCTGATCCGCAGTGTCCGGCGGATCTCCTTCGGTATAACTACCCGTCCTAAATCATCAATACGGCGTACAATTCCAGTAGCTTTCATTTCACATGTTGCCCCGCTTTCTTAAGAAGTATTGAACTACTGTCTGTTGGATATTCATTTACCCTTAGGTATGTTATTACATCGCTGCCGGTAAAAAAGTTGCGCGGCTTGCAGCATTTGCTGGTCCGACCTGCAGCTAATTTTGTATACAATGGAGGGATTCGGCACTTGTGATTCTGAGCATAGTATTCATCCCTTCCCAGCAGCTTATGCATCTGAATTTATCTCTCTGCATCGCCCCTCTCAGGGATAACAGGCAACAAAACAGCGCGAATCGCTCCGCGCTGCTCCGGCAAAACCAGATAAAACAAGTTACCTCGTTTATTTGTCGTTGCTGCCTGCACTGTTGTTGTTTGTGGTTGATCCGCTATCTGTGCCGGCTGCACCGTCTTTTCCTGACGTTCCGGCATCGGTTCCGCTCTTATCGGCACCCCCGTTTGCTCCGGAATTCGTTGTGCCGCCCTGCTCTTCCTTCTGCTCAACCTTTGGCAATTCGATCTTCTTGATGATCTTCTTCTCCAGGTCTCCCGCCATAAACTCGTCCAATTTTTGGGAAGCAACGGACATTTTAATCAAGTCCTTCTCTTCTTGCGTCATATCCTCGAATTTCTTCTCGGTACGCTTCTCCACACGCATGATGTGGTAGCCATATGTCGTTTCCACCGGTTCACTAATCTTATTCAGCGGTAGAGTGATCGCCTTATCTTTGAACTCGGTCACCCAGTTGCTTACAGGGGTATCCGCGTAAAGTCCACCGTTATCCTTGGACCCTCCGTCCGTGGAGTACTCCTTTGCCAGTGTCGCAAAGTCTTCTCCCTTATCTAACTTAGCCTTCACTTCATTGGCCAGCTTCAGCGCCTCTTCTTTCGTGCGTTCCTTACCTTCCAAATCCGTAGTTCCGATCAGAATATGGCGAACTGAAGCCGTGATGTAATCTTCTTTGGTCGCTTCAAATTCCTTCTTCACGTCTTCATCGGTTATTTTAGCCTTTTCGCTCTCCATGACGGTATAAATACGAACCATGTAGCTTTTAAATTCCGCTTCGGAAATTTTCTGTGTATCCAGCATCTGCTTGAAGGCATCGTCGCCCATCGATTGTTTCATTGCGGTAAACTGTTCCTCGGCCTTCTTCTTGCCTTCTTCCTTCATCTTGTCGTCGGCCTTGGTTTCCAAATATTCATAAGCGATTTCTTGTTTGATCAAATAGTCGCGGAAATCATCCATTTGCATGAATTGTTCCACTTGCGGTTGGAGCGCCAGCACGATCTTTTGTTCGCGTTCGAACTCGTTCTCCGTAATCTCGCCGCCTTCGTAAGTCGCGACCACCTTGCTCTTATCTTCGCTGCCGCCGGCAGCATTCTTGTCCTCTTTCTTACCGCAACCCGCCATGACGGCTAAAGCCAGCACTAGAGAGAGGGCCATGAGCAGCGTCTTCCAAGAACGCCCTTTACTTCGAAACATCTTGTAGTTCCCCTTTCGCTTTGAACGAGTCCTTCAGGGCTCCAAGGAACTGCTCCAATAAGCCCATCATTTCTTTGTCGTCCATTCCCTTGGTTTTAATACGGATCAGCATGACCGATCCCTGATTAAATTGTACACGTCTTCCGAACAGATTTCCAACTTCCGCAACTTTGGCCGGAATGATCTCTTTTTCCCGACCCGCATAAAACTTCACGGTCACTTCTTCATTACGCAAGGAGATGGACTCAATGCCGTATTGTTTGCCGTACAGTTTCACCCGAGCTACCGAAAGCAGGTTTAGCACCGCCTCAGGAAGCTCGCCGAACCGGTCCAGCAGCTCGTCCTCCAACTCGGCAACATCTTCGAAAGTGGCGGCGGAAGCCGTTTTCTTATATATCTCAATCTTCTGAATACTATCATAAATATAATCCGACGGTAAATAGGCGTCGATACCAAGGTCGATCGTGGTATTCCACTGCGATTCTTCCGGCACCGTTTCGCCAAGCATAGTCACTTTTCGCTTCTGAATTTCTTCGGCCAGCATTTGCGAATAGAGATCAAAACCGACAGAAGCGATAAACCCGTGCTGTTCAGCGCCCAGCAAGTTGCCCGCTCCGCGAATGGAAAGGTCGCGCATGGCAATCTTAAAGCCGGAGCCCAGTTCGGTAAACTCCTTGATCGACTGCAATCGCTTCTCCGCAACCTCAGTGAGCGACTTATCGCGTTGGTAAGTAAAGTAAGCATAGGCAATTCGATTGGACCGGCCTACACGGCCGCGCAGCTGATACAACTGGGACAGGCCCATTTTGTCCGCATCATGGACAATCAGGGTGTTTACATTCGGAATATCCACCCCGGTTTCGATAATGCTGGTACTGACAAGCACATCATATTCCCCGTCCAGGAAATCAAGGATCGTCTTCTCCAGCTCCTGCTCCGACATTTGTCCGTGTCCGATCCCAACCCGGGCATCCGGAACGAGCATCGAAATTTGCGCAGCCATCTCCTGAATCCCTTGTACGCGGTTATACAGATAGTAAATTTGCCCGCCGCGCGCCATTTCCCGTTCTACGGCTTCCCGCACAAGCGCCTGACTATGTTCCACCACATAAGTCTGCACTGGGAAGCGGTTCTCCGGCGGAGTCTCGATAACGGACAAGTCACGCACGCCCAACATAGACATGTGGAGCGTCCGCGGGATCGGCGTGGCCGTCAGGGTCAGCACGTCGACATTCGTTTTCAGCTTTTTGAGTTTTTCTTTATGTGTTACGCCAAAACGCTGTTCCTCATCCACAATCAGCAAGCCCAGGTCTTTAAAAACGAGATCCTGCGACAACAAACGATGCGTACCAATAACGATATCCACCGTTCCCTGGCGTACTCCTTTGATCGTTTCATTCTGTTCTTTCCGGCTGCGGAAGCGGCTCAGCGTCTGAATATTGATCGGATATCCGGAGAAGCGTTCCCGGAACGTCTCATAATGCTGTTGCGCCAAAATTGTCGTTGGGACAAGCACGGCCACCTGTTTTCCTTCGATCGCCGACTTGAACGCGGCCCGGATTGCCACTTCGGTTTTTCCGTAACCCACATCGCCACAGAGGAGACGGTCCATGGGCTGAGACCGCTGCATATCATTTTTGATCTCCTCAATAGCCCGAAGCTGGTCCCGGGTCTCATCATAAGGGAACATTGCTTCGAATTCCTGCTGTTCCGGCGTATCCTTCTCGAACGCATACCCCGGCGAAGACTGACGGTCCGCATACAGCTTAATGAGATCATCGGCAATATCCTGAACCGAAGTACGAACTTTATTCTTGACCCGGGACCATTCGTTGCCCCCGAGCTTATAAATCTTAGGTTCCTTCTCTTCCGAGCCGACATATTTCTGGATCATATCAATCTGTTCAATCGGAACAGACAATTTATCTCCGCCCGCGTACAAAATATGCATGTAATCCTTATGAATTCCGCCGACCTCTAAAGTACCGATACCCAGATACTTCCCGATTCCGTGATTTTGATGAACGACATAATCGCCCACCTTCAGCTCGGTATAGCTCTTGATCCGCTCGGCATTGTCCATGCTCTTGCCGACCTTACGGGCCTTCCGCTGTTTTTGCGAGAACATTTCGCCCTCGGTAATCACCACGAGGTGAACGGAAGGGAGCTCGAAGCCCGACTGCAGATTACCCTGCAGTAGCGTCGGCTCATCAATTCCGTAATCCTGAAGCACCCGGCGCATCCGCTCCATCCGTTCTTCGCCGCTAGCCAGCATGATTACATTGGCCCCGCTCTTCTTCCAGCGTTCCATTTCCGCCTTCAACACGTTCATCTGGCCATGGAAATCCTGCATCGCCCGGCTGACGAAGTTAATGATGTTTTGAGGTTGGGAATGAGGCACTTGGCGCAAAAACAAGGACAGAAACAAAGTCTGGAACGGACGATGGTAGAGTACTCGTTCCCCTTCCATAGCAAGCGGGAGCTCGGGCAGGCTCTTGCCGTTCTGGAACAAGTGCAGATTCCATTCCGACTCGTCCCGCTCCAGTTGTCGGGAAGTTTCCAATAACCGGGCCGGCTCATCCAGAATGAGCAACGTGTCCTTAGGCATATAGTCATACAACGTTTTATTCTCGGGATAGATCAAAGAAATATATTTATAGATTTCCGGAAAATAGACATGCTCGCGCAGTAATTCGATTTCCCGGGACACTTCTTCGCGAAGTTTGTTCTTCGCCTGGCGGTCCGTCATCTTCTCCAGTTGCTGCTCCAGTCTTTCTGTTGCAACCTGTGCCGCCCGCTCCAACCGGTCATGAGTAGCGATCATCTCTTTGCATGGAGTCACGAACACCTGCTTAACCTGGTCTACGGAGCGCTGATCGGCCGGGTCAAAGGTACGTATGGAGTCAACTTCATCGTCGAAAAGCTCTACCCGATACGCCAAAGCAGAGGTAAGCGGATAAAAATCAATAATCCCCCCGCGGATGCTCATTTCCCCCCGCGATTCCACGCGTTCTACTCTTTCGTAACCCAGCTCAACCATCCGGGTCAGGAAGCCGTCCATTTGGACCGTTCCCCCCAGTTCGATCGTTAAGCCTGCGCCAGACATCGCCTCGGGTGTCGGAATAAACCGTCGGACGCCCGAATAAGGCACTACCACAACGCCCCGGAATGCTTGGGAGCATTGCAGCAGTACCTCGATCCGCTGGGCGAGCGTCTCCGGACTGGAGACGGCCGCTTCCGCGGCAACCAACTCATTTGCAGGATATAGCAGTACCTGTTCCGCTGACAGCGCTTCCTGCAAATCTTCAAATATTTTTTGCGCGGAAAACATATTATGAGTGACGACCAGTAAAGGCCGCTTGGTCTCTTGATGCAGCGCTGCAAGCGCAACCTGACGTGAGGATCCCGATAGACCGGAAATCAGTTGCTCCTTCATTCCGGCGCTTACTCCCGATACCATCGAGGTAAAATCCGAATCCCGGGAGAATGCTTGTATGAGTGCTTGTAACAAATGAGGCACCTCTCTTAATTTCTTATTGCAAAATTCCTGCAAAGTATTGGTAACCGTTTATGTTTATGATCCACCTGCGGGAGTGGTTACTAAATCATCTCATAAGAGGTAAGTTCCCCCCAGGCAGCCCGTGCCGGTTTTGACCCTTGCGAAGTCAACCAAAAAGGAGCCTCAGCAACCGTGCCAAGGCTCTGTATTCCGTTATCCGGTAACCTCCTGCATTCATTGCAGGGGATTCGAAATCAGGGACAGTTCCGGGTTGTTCTCCAATGCTTCCCTACAATAGTCACAAGTCATTCGGACCGTGATTTCACCATTCGAATCATACGCTATTATATCCTGCCGCTCTTCGGGGGTCAAGAAATGGAAGCCCAGTTGAGACTCGGATACATAAGGGGATTCTAGTCTACCAATAGACGAACGGCAGTGCCGGCAAACATAGTTTATTGCCATCTATATGCCTCCTGAAGAATCAATATAACCTTCAGTATGCCCCGTATCCTCTTCTTTTAGCCGGATGCGGCAATCCGAATCTCCAATTACCCGTTGAATTTGGCCATCGTTTGCTCAAAAGTGTGATCCAGACTGTACTCCAATGCGTCGCATGCTGCCTCAATCGATTGCTGCAAAAGATCGGCCTCCTTCTTGGCAAACGTCGAAAGCACATAGTCCACCACCGCGAATCCCGGCTCAGGACGTGAGATGCCCATCCGGATCCGATTGAACGATTGCGTCCCCGTATGCTGGATGATGGATTTGATACCGTTATGACCTCCAGCGCTGCCTTGATACCGCAATCGGTTGCGTCCAATCTCCGTATCGAGGTCATCGTAAACGACAATCATGTCCTCAAGGGGAACCTTGTAGTAATCCATAAAGGCACGGACGGCTTCGCCCGATAAATTCATAAATGTCATCGGCTTAATGAGAGCGACCTTCCCGCCCGGCAGCATGCCTTCACCAATCAGCGCCTTGCATTTGCTCTGCTTGATGGCGATGCCATGTCTTCGCGCCAGCTCGTCCAACGCCATGAATCCGATGTTGTGTCTTGTCTTCTCATATTTGGCCCCCGGATTGCCGAGGCCTACGATCCATTTCATTTTGAATCCTCCAATAGTGATAATAAGTGAACTATCGAAATCGACGTGGGGCAAGTACGTAAAATGTTCCTACGATCGCTGTTGGTTCCAGATTTCTTGATTTTATTAATTCTCATAAGGTAGAAATCCGGAACCAAAGGCGACCACTCCGCTTCTTCGGAATCATTTTACTCCCTTGCCTGCATCATTTTCAGTTTAACCCCCACGTCCTCTTCCCTGATGATCCCAGCGCATTCCGAAGGAACAGCGGCCTCGGCCCGCCCCTCAGTATTCCCCGCACTCTTTGCACAAACCCAAGCGCATCCCGAAGGGACAGCGCCTCCTTGCACGAAGTAGCACGTCCCCACCCGAAGTCACTCCCTGCCCCCCGCAGGTGCGCCCAATGTAGAGCGTACCCCGAAGGGGGAAAAGCGTTCCACCCGCCAAACCAAGCGCATCCCCGAAGGGGACAGCGCCAAAGGAGCGCCTCTTTAGCTCCCACGTTCCTCAAGTTTGCGGGTGATCCCCTAGGGCAGCGGGCCCTCGGGGGCCTCTCTCGTCTCTGCACAAACCAAGCGCATCCCGAAGGGACAGCGCCTCCTTGCACAAAGTAGCCTCTCCTCCCACCCGAAGTCACTCCCCATCCACGCAGGTGCACCCAATGTAGAGCGTACCCCGAAGGGGCGACAAGCGGCTCCTTTTGCCAAAGTCGCCCGGGTGCATCCGAAAGCAGCAGTGCCTCCAACAACCAGGTAACCAGGGGGCGCCAAAAGTAAGACGTACCCGAAGGGGGAAAAGCGATCCACCCGCCAAACTAAGCGCATCCCCGAAGGGGACAGCGCCAAAGGAGCGCCTCTTTAACACCCACGTTCCTCAAGTTTGCGGGTGATCCCCTAGGGCAGCGGGCCCTCGGGGGGCCCTCCCTTACGGTAAGGGAGGGTTTGGGAGGGTTGAGTCACCGGTTTGGGAGGGTTGAGTCACCGAGATACGAACTTAGGGGTTGCCCTCCTTAAGAGAAGGTGCAACCCCTGTTATGCAGTAGGACTGGACTCTTTATTCGATCTCGAACAGCTTGCTGATCGATAATTCCTCGTGAACCCGGATGATGGCCTCACCCATCAGCGGAGCAACGGACAACACTTTCAGCTTACTGGTCGGATTCGGATGTGTAATCGGAATAGTATCCGTAACAATAACTTCCTTCAGCGGAGAGTTTTCCAAACGTTCCATCGCCGGACCAGACAGCACCGGGTGCGTACAGCAGGCATACACCTCTTCGACGCCGCCTTCCTTGAGCGCATTAGCGCCAAGAACGATAGTACCGGCCGTGTCGATGATGTCATCGACGAGAATCGCGGTTTTTCCTTCGATATTCCCGATGATGTTCATGACTTCACTTACATTCGGCTCCGGACGGCGTTTGTCGATAATGGCCAGTGGGGCATTCAAGAAGTCTGCCAGTTTACGGGCACGGACAACACCGCCATGATCCGGCGATACGACGACCGGATTCGGGATGTGTTTCGAACGGAAGTATTGGGCCAAAATCGGCACGCCGAGCATATGGTCTACCGGGATATCGAAGAAGCCTTGAATTTGCATTGCATGCAAATCCATCGTGATGACGCGGTGCGCGCCTGCTTTCTCGATCAGATTGGCAACCAGTTTGGCAGTAATCGGATCACGCGAACGCGCCTTCCGGTCCTGGCGAGCATAGCCGTAGTATGGAATAACGACGTTAATGCTCTTGGCCGAAGCCCGTTTCAAAGCATCCACCATAACAAGGAGCTCCATCAGGTTGTCGTTAACTGGAGCACAAGTAGACTGCACGATATATACATGACAACCGCGTACGCTCTCGGACAGCTTGACTTGAATTTCGCCGTCACTGAAGCTCATCGTTTCCGATTCTCCCATCGGAATTCCGATATAATCGGCTATTTGATTAGCCAACTTGGGATTAGAGTTACAAGTGAATATCTTCAGTTTAGAATCACAATAAGTCATAAATTTTAATACCCTCCGTGCTGTGTAGATAGATTAACTATCCCGTCATTGAAATGTCACTGCATCCTGATCCGCTAAAAGCCATTCCTACTGTTTATCTCTATAGCTTGAACTTTGATTCAAACTTTTGCTTCTGATTCTTGTTCCTTCTGTTTCTTCGCCTTGGCGCGGGCGCGAAGCTTGTCTGCATAACCCGGCTTGTTCTCCTGCCGGTTGCGCGCGATCGCCACATCATTATCCGGTACGGTATGCGTAATGGTCGAACCAGCGACAACATAAGCGCCATTGCCGACCTTGATCGGAGCAATTAAATTGACATTGCTGCCGATAAACGCATCATCTCCGATTTCGGTAATAGACTTATTATATCCATCGTAGTTGACGGTTATCGCTCCGCAGCCAATATTGACGTTTTTGCCGACTTTGGCGTCCCCGATATAACTTAAATGTGAAACTTTGGCGCCGTCATCAAGTGTGGCATTCTTGATCTCAACGAAATCGCCCACTTTAACATGGTCACCCAGTTTGGCACCCGGACGCAAATAAGCGAAAGGCCCAACCGTCGTTTCTTTGCCGACTTCCGCTTGGCACAGTACCGATTGCTTAACCTTTGCGCCATCATGAATCCGGCTATCTTCAATCTCAACGTTAGGTCCTATGACACAATCTTCGCCGATGACGGTTTGACCCGAAAGGGTGGAACCTGGATAAATCACAGTATCCGCTCCAATCGTTACATCCGCCCCGATATAGGTGGAGCTTGGATCGATGATCGTAACCCCGCCCAGCATATGCCTCCGGTTAATACGCTGGCGCATGAAGCCTTCCGCTTCGGATAACGCCAAACGATCATTGACTCCGATGGACTCGGCATAATCCCCGGTCATGTAGCCCTCAACGACCTCGCCTTCGGACACCATAATTCCGATGACATCCGTCAAATAGTATTCTTGCTGCGCATTGCTGTTTGTTACTTTCTCCAGCGCTGCGAATAATTTCGCATTATCAAAACAGTACGTGCCGGTGTTGATTTCCTTCACAGCGTCTTCTTCCGGCGAACAGTCCTTCTGTTCGACGATTCGTACGACGGAACCGTTATCGGTGTCCCGAATGACCCGACCGTACCCTTGAGGACGATCCATAGAAGCCGTTAATACGGTGGCTGCCGCTCCTTTGAGGTTGTGAAGGTCTAACATCGCTTGCAGCGTCTCTTCCGTCACGAGCGGAGTATCCCCGCAAATGACGATTGTTGTTCCTTCCTCCTGGCTCAGAAGCGCTCCGGCTTGCTTAACCGCATGACCGGTACCCAGCTGCTGTTCTTGCAGCACATATTCCGCATTCGTTCCCAGATAAGACTTGACCGCTTCCGCACCATGGCCAACGACCACGATACTGCGCTCACAATGGACTTTCTTAACCGTGTCCAGGACATGCCCGACCATCGGTTTGCCGCACACAGGATGGAGCACTTTATAGAGCTTGGACTTCATGCGCTTCCCCTGACCTGCGGCAAGAACAATCGCAAATCTTTTCAAGGCCCCGGCCTCCTTCTCTTGAACTCATTACTGAATATATCTCATTTAGGACAAAAAGAAAAGAGAGCCATGTTACATGGCTCCCTTTTCTCGAACCCCAATTGGTTGAGACAAAACTGAGACTTAAGCCCCTTCTTCAATCACTTCTTCTTGCTCGGCAGCACGTTCGTACTCCGCCAGGACTGCGGCTTGGATCTTCTCGCGTGTACCCGAAGAGATCGGATGCGCTATGTCCCGGAATTCCCCGTCAGGAGTACGCTTGCTCGGCATTGCCACGAACATACCATTATTTCCGTCGATTACGCGAATGTCATGAACAACAAATTCGTTATCGATGGTAATGGATGCGATCGCTTTCATTCTGCCCTCAGAGCTGACTCGGCGGAGTCTTACATCCGTAATTTGCATATGTGTTCACCACCTTTTCCCATCAGAGACTTGGTGTAATATTCCACATAGCTAACGGAAATCCTTTTTTTTTCATGAACAAAATGACCTAAATTCAGGAATTTTTTCGGAAAGATAGGCTTTTCGACACGTTTCGTCGTAAATTCCGATCTTTTTACAGAGAATCGACACGACCCACAGCCCTATTTTCTGGAAAAATAATTCCCCGGTTCCACCGAAATTTCTTTTCCTTTGGGATCTACTGCTCTTAGTGTTGCCAGAGACACATAATCCTGCAAAAGCCGCTGTTCCGATTCTACCTCGCCCGATTCCACCAGTACGCCCACTCCGGCAACCTCGGCATCAAACTCTGCCAGCAGATCTACCATCCCTTGGATCGTTCCTCCGGCTTTCATGAAATCATCCACGATCAGCACCTTGGATTTCTCTTTCATAGCCCGCCGTGACAAGGTCATGGTGTGCAGGCTCTTATGCGAGCCCGAAACATAGTTGATGCTGACTGCCGATCCTTCCGTCACCTGATGGTCTCTACGCACAAGGACTACAGGCAAGTTTAACGATGCTCCGGTAGCATAGGCTAACGGAATCCCCTTGGTCTCCACGGTCATGACGCAATCGATATCGCGTTCCGCAAAAGCCGTCGCAAACAGCTTACCCGCTTCATTCATCAGCCCCGGTAGGCCCAATAGGTCGGACATGTACAGGTAGCCGCCGGGTAAAATCCGGTTCGGTTCCGCCAGCTTCTCGCACAATTGCTCTATAAAGTGCAGTGCCTGCTCACGCCCCATCATCGGAATGTATTTCACTCCGCCGGCCGCTCCGGCCAGGGTATGCAATTCCCCAGTGCCTTCGCCTTCGAAGACTTCTTTTATAATCGCCAGATCCTCGCTAATCGAAGACTTGGCGGCTCCATATCGCTGCGCAAAAGTGGTGAGCGGTATCAACTGATGCGGACGGTCCAATAGATATTGCGTCATTTCCACTAAACGAGCGCTTCTTTTCAATTTTTTCACGAAGTACCCCTCGCTAAATCCGAATATTTTATAAAAATATACCATTTTTGTACGTCTCTATTCAAGCTAATTCCCTGTGATCTGGAAAACGCCCCATCTTTGACTCGACTCTATATGGTCAAGTTAAGAGCCGTACGGCGTACACTTCCTTACAGAAACCTCTCAGCCCGTTATAAATCCGGGGAACCTTCGATTCCTTGGAGACCAACCCGAATACGGTCGGCCCGCTGCCCGACATCAGTACGCCGTCGGCACCAAGCCGAATCATCGTTTCTTTCAGATGGGCAACCTCCGGATGGATTTGAAGCGTCACATCCTCCAATACATTCCCGAGCTCCCCGCAAACTTCGGTAAAAGATTCGCGCTCCAAAGCCTGCCGCATTTTGGCCGCAGAAGGATGCACTTTGATTTCTTCGCTTCGAAGACGCCCATAAACCTCGGCGGTCGACACATTGATCGGCAGCTTCGCAAGGATAACCCAGCATTGAGGCGGGTTCTGTAGCGGAGTCAGTTTCTCTCCCCGTCCTGTTGCCAATGCCGTCCCCCCGGTAACGCAAAACGGCACATCAGAGCCGAGTTCAGCCCCGAGCTCCATCAGTTCCGCCTCCGAAATGCCCAGCCCCCAGAGGCGGTTGAGGCCCCGCAGCGTGGCGGCTGCGTCACTGCTGCCTCCGGCAAGCCCGGCCGCTACCGGAATCTTCTTGTCCAAATGAATATATACGCCGCTGCGAACGTCGTAACGTTCCTTAATCAGCTTGGCGGCCTGGAAAGCCAGGTTCTTCTCATCCAGCGGAATATACCCCGCCTGGCTTGAGATGATAATCGTATCCCGCGGGAGAGCGCTCATTTCCAGCCGGTCGGCCAGATCCACCATCGTCATGATCATTTCCACTTCATGATAGCCATCCGGTCTCTTATGTAAAACATCGAGCATCAGATTAATTTTCGCCGGCGCTTTTTCATAAATTTTCAAGACGCTCACCCACCCTCAGTATCCGTAAATTCAACCCGTCTTAACTTACATATTATAAAAAAAACTCCGGTCTTCGTCTATGCACGGAAGACATTCTATGCGACGCTTCCCTCTATCTTACTTGATCTTGAGACAAAAACAAACAGGCTCCCCCGCTTTACGGAGGAGCCTGTTTGAACTTGTTATTGTTGCTTGGATGCGGCCCGCTCGGCGAGCTCGATGGCTCTTTTCACCATATTTCCGGCATCCTTGGCTTTAATACCGCCCCAGCCTTCTTCCTGAACAGTATCATAGAACCCGAGATCCTTTGCCAGTTCAACCTTCAAATCCTCAGACATGACGCTGCGCCTTCTGCGTGACATTGGCCATTCCCCCTTTAGGAAGTCATGGATAAAGAACAAACCTAGTATGCGTCGTTCCTTCGACGTTCATACGCCGGTTTGTTATGTCCACTCTGCGCGCACGCCATGCCTACCGGAGTATAAATAAAAACCGGCCCTGCATTGAGGCGCAGGGGCCGGTTACTGTAATCGTTATGATGTTCACGGTTTAATATACGACAGCCGCATTTCGTTGTTATCGCCACAAACCATGACTTCAACGGATTCGGTAAGTATATCGGCATAACTGTAAGACACTCGCTTGAAGGTCTGCTGCTCTTCATCCAGTTTCACGATAAAGACTGAAGGATAGGTCTCCTCCAATACTCCGGTGCGTTCGACGGTCTTTCGGCGACCTCCGTTTGCACGCAGCGTAATCTTCTGTCCAACGTGAGCGTCGAGACTGTGTTTAATTTCTGACAGCGCATTTTTAGCCATTGCCTGTGACCACCTTCCTTCTTTGTCCATTATACCAAGAAAGGGAGTCACCTGTCAAGTCAAAACAGATTATTATATCAGCAGAAAAAAACGGTTGTCAACGATTTTTTTTCGACACTTTCCTCGACGGTCTCCAAATGTGAAATTACATCGAAGGAATAACCTTTAAAGCGGATAAATCCATGAGTTTCGGCAGGCCGATCCGATAGCTTCCCCGGGTTTCGATTCCGCCTACACCCTGGGTTCCGCTGATCGTATGACTAAGGACGTCCGTAATGTGGATCGTATCGCGGATGGACGTCAAAGACGCCTTGGCGGCGATATAAACCGGGTCCAGGGCATGAATCAGTACACGGGCGGGCGAGCTTGCGAAATTGGCTCCCGCCTGCAGCAAAGCTTCAAAATGCGATTGGCAGGCGCCAGCCACAATCGTAAGAGCATCGAAGTTCCGCTCATACTTCCGGGCGGTCTGAATTGCCTCCACAAAGTGCTTCGAGTTTTTATAGCTGGATAGATTGTACAGGTCGGTTGTCGGGCGGTTCTTCAGTACCCCGTCATGACCGGTCAGCACGACGATATCCGGCTGAATGCTCGGCAACAATCGATATAAGGCATTAGCCATAGCGGATTCCGTTACATAATAACCGTGTGCGGGTACGCGCAGCTTCTCGTAGAGATCGAGGCTCTTTTTTAAATACCGCTCATCTCCATCCAAATGAAGCACCTTCCCCGGTACCTCAAAAAACGGAGGATCCCCCGAAGGATACCAATCCCGGCCCAAAGCAGCCTGATTTCGCTCCGTAAGCTCCAAACGGTCCTTGTGCAGCTGCTCCAGCGATTCGATAGCCTTGATCCGGACTCGCTGCGTTTTTTCACCCGGAGCATTCTGGCTTACCTGGACGAGATCGGCCAAAGGCGCATCGGCCAGCAGCCGGAACTCCGTTCCTTTGATGACGGCCTGTTCCCGTACGATTTTATCGACGCGAAAGGTAACATCCCCTCCGTACGATTTACGGACGACCAAGTCTCCCAAATTCGTCAAATCAATCACCTCTAACCCCATCGTATGGGCGAAAGGGGGGATTGGTTACAGCTTCTATTTCCTAAGCCCGGCAGCGTATAACGTATTGCTAAGCTCCGCGAACTCCTGCAAACTTAGTGTCTCCGCACGGCGGGACGGCGCAATGCCGGCATCGCTTAATAACGACTCCAGCCGCTCACGGCCTTCTTCGGCAAAGAAACGGCTCTTGAGATTGTTGGAGATCGTCTTGCGTCTTTGCGCAAAGGAGGATTGTACCACCTCAAAGAAAAAGGCTTCATCCGCTACGGACACCGGGGGCGTGCTGCGCACCTTTAAACGAATAACGGCCGATTCCACATTCGGCTGCGGAATGAACACACTGTGAGGCACCGTGCAGACAAGCTCAGGCTCGCTGTAATATTGAACTGCAATGCTAAGGCTGCCGTATTCCTTGCCTCCCGGAGAGGCCGCCATCCGCTCTGCCACTTCCTTCTGGATCATAACCACGATATTCTCCAGCGGAAGACCGGCCTCCAGCAGATTCATAAGGATTGGCGTAGTCACGTAATAAGGCAGATTCGCTACGACGCTGACGCTCTCACAATCGCCGAATTCTGCGGCAAATAGCTCTTGCAAATTCAGTTTGAGCACATCGCCATGGACCACATGAACATGGGGATAGGGCTCCAGCACTTCTTCCAAAATGGGCAGGAGACGTTGGTCGATCTCCACGGCAGCTACACGCCCGGCCGTCTGAGCCAGCTTCTCCGTCAACGCCCCGATACCAGGACCAATCTCGAGGGCGCCCTTGGACTTGTCCAGGCCGGCTGCGCCGACAATCTTGCCCAGGATATTCTGATCGATCAGAAAGTTCTGACCGAGGCTTTTCTTAAACGAAAACCCGTGCCGCTGAATAATTTCCTTCGTCCGGCGAGGGGTAGAAACATCTTCTCTCATGGTCATCGGTCATTACCTCTTTCATTCTCTTTCTCCAGTTCCGCCAGTGCAGCCGCAAATTCCTCCCGGCTAATCCGGAAGATGGAGAGCCGCTTATAAAACTGTTTGCCGTTGCAATATCCTATTCCCAGCCGCTCTCCCATAAAACGCCGCCGTGCGGCTGCTTCAGGATGCACGATCAGCCCGGCCCCGATTAAATCCGCCCAGTCGATCTGGTCCGTCTCTTCCTTCGAATCTCCTATAACCTCGCTGCGAACGCGAGAGAGCGCCTCACGGATTGCCTCCGGCGAAGCATTCTCCACGCCGATGTCATCGCCCTTCGTGGCATCCGCTTCCCGCAAGAAGGCGTGCTTGCAGCCCGGGACCCGGTTTGCGACGATCTTACGAATTCGCTCCCCCGCGTGATCCGGATCCGTGAAAATGATGATCCCGCGTCGTTCCATCGCTAATGCGATTTTTCGCAGCGTTACCTCATTGATGGCGGATCCTCCAGTCTCTATGGTATCGGCTTCCACGGCCCGTTTTACCGCCACGGTGTCGTCACGGCCTTCTACCACAATGACCTCCTTAATCATGTTGCCCCATACCTTTCGCAATAAATTGTTGTATTACAAACAAAAAGAAGAGGAAATTATCCTCTTCTTAATCCGTGTCTTATTCATCATCCTAATAGTATATCATTCCCTGCGCAAAGTAAACGCGCCCGGTTAGTTTAACTCCGGTTTGGTCGGGCCGATGACATATACCGTCCGGCCCTTCTTACGCCCGAAATTTTTCGCCGATTTCAGGGTATCGTAATAGACGTCCATCTTATTGCCTTTAATGGCACCGCCGGTATCTTCCGCCTTACGGAAGCCGATGCCCTCGATATAGACCCACCATCCCAAAGGAACGACGCTCTTATCGACCGCGATGGTTCTTCCTTCCGTCACCCGGGTACCGGATGCCGTCCGCGTGCCGATCCCGTCTTCCTCAGAGGAGTAGGCCGTCAGGGTTACATTCTTAAGTACTTTTTTATATTTAAACGAGACGCCGCCTTTCGTCGTAAGCCCGCTAATATTCACCGCTTTCGAAGTGCGGGAAATGCTGGCGGACGCAACGGCTGTCGGTTTCTTCGTGCCTACCGCGACCACCTTCGGTGAGCCAGCTTTTTCAACCTCTTTACCGAGCCAGCGCTTTGACACAAAGTTTCCGTCTTCATACACTTTTTCAATGTTATGGACGACTACGCCTTCACTACCCGGGGCCACTACTTTAGTCTTCCCTTTAAGCAAGGTATTGTCCGAAGTTTTTACGACGGTAAAAGGCACGCTCTCTTTGGTCTGTACCTTTTGTTTGGTGACGCGGACGACTTTGATGTTCAAATTCGCCGACACCTTGGTATCCAATGACGGAGTGATTTTATCCTCCTGCCCCATTGTAACGCCGAGCTCTTCAATCGTTTCCCGTACACTGTCCTGCGTCGTAAAATGGACCTTTGTTGCGCCGTCCACGCTCACCTTTACCGGAACCGCGCGTACGACTACAATCCGGTTTCCATCTTTGATGGAGCTAGCAAGCGGCCTCGATACCGCATCTTCAGGACCCAACACAATGGACTGTTCTTCCAGTACTTGATTGACCAGCGAATGACGGGTTTCGATCTTTTGACTCTGTCCGTCAACAACCAAGTAAATCTTTTTATTGTTCTGGCTGTAAAGCCAAATCAGGATGATGAGAACTACCGCGATGGATAACAATCCGATAACCGAAATCTGACGTAAATGTTCTTGTTTCCACCGCATTGCGTAAGACATGCTGGATGAGCGTGATTCATGGGATTCCTTTTTGCGGAAAAAGCCCATTTCTTCCGTCCTCCTTCATAGTCCCGCCGTCTAGGTCGATTCGTGATACATATGACGTGACTACATTTCATTTTTACGAAATGCATCTTGAATTAGCTGCATTTCGCATCCTGACCCAGTCTCCCGGCAACGTCACCTCCTGTTTAACACAGTATGATGACCCTATTACGTTTATTCAAAAACAAAAGAAGCCCATAGAAAGAGTAAGAGGCTCTCTTTCGTGGCTTCCGAATGTCTTGGTGTAATAGGATGCACGAGTTTGCCCTCTCAATGTACGCTTACGAGGTTAGCTGTCGGGTTAGGACGCGAGAGTGCCGCCCTTTCTCAGTCGTTCGCTCATGGCGCAACGACCTTAAATTCACCCCAATGACCCAAAAAAGAAATCAATTACGATCTGGCCGGTTCATCCCGGCACGCCGTAGTTGGTTCCCCCGTTCTCCACAAGTGGAGATTAAGCGAGACTGGTTCATGGAACCATGTAACCGGAATCGTCATCTACACATGAGCGACCCCAAATCGATTACTGAAAAGATTCTATCCTGTTTCGATGCATGTTGTAAAGGACGAATCAACAACGTTTATTTTAATAAATGGTTAAAAAAATGTAATAAACTCTTGCTAAATAGTTAAAATGCATTAATCTTTCGCGATTGCTCTTTATTTCACCGCTTTTTCTCCCGTTTTCACCGAATTCCAAATCGTTCCAGTGCATTTCGGGTAGTAATTTCAGCGATTTCTTCGATAGACACCCCTTTTAATTCGGCAGCGGCCTCGGCGACCAAACGGACATGTCCGGTCTCGTTTCGTTTTCCACGAAAAGGATGCGGTGTTAAATACGGGGAATCCGTTTCGATTAATAATCGGTCCATTGGCGTCTTCGCCAGCACCTCTTTGGGCTGCTTTGCATTTTTAAACGTAATCGGTCCGCCAAACGACAAATGGAATCCCATATCCAGACACATTTTGGCAATTTCCCAGCTTCCCGAATAGGAGTGCATGACGCCTCCAATCTCGTTTGCTTTCTCTTCCCGCAAAATACGGACCACATCCTCGTGAGCTTCCCGGTTATGAATGCAGATTGGCATCTTCAACTCGCGAGCGAGGCGAATTTGTCTCCGGAACACCTCATGCTGTACGTCTTTTGGCGAGGTATCCCAGTAATAATCAAGTCCGATTTCACCGATGGCTACAACCTTCTCATGTTTGCAGAGTTCTGCAATCCAGTCCAAATCTTCTTCCTTCATTGTAATCGCATCCTGCGGATGCCATCCGACTGCTGCATATATGAAGTCATAACTCTCCGCCAACTTCATCGTAGTCGGGATAGTCTCGCGGTTAAATCCGATATTAATCATTCGCGTTACCCCTTGTTCCAACGCACGATGAATCGCTTCCTCACGGTCGCCGTCAAATTGCGGCGCATCCATATGGGTATGTGTATCAAATAACTCCATGCTGATGCCTCCTTAGATAATGTTCTATGTCATTTTTACGCAAATATCTGAGCAATTGGTCCCGGAAGTGAGTTCATCACGGGGGCCACTTTATTATCGGGATAATACAAATGATATTTCCCCCGATGTAAGCCACTGATAGAACGGACAATATCCGAAACTTCGGAAATTTCGCGGATATGTTCCTGGCGGTCCAGCAGAAGGATCTGCTTGTCCCGGAATTCCCCGTCCGGACGAAACACATCATAAGGCAGATCGGTCGGAAAATCAATTTCCAAGTCATAATCCGGGTGAAGTCCCGCTTCCTTAAAAGCAAGGCGAATCTCGTCGATCATTTCCAAGTCCAACGCTTCTACTTCTACATATTTATACAACTTCCTGTCTAAAAATCGCGCACAGAGCTCACTAAGCAGTTCATCCGATTCCCTTCTCCATTGCATAAAGGCGGTTTGCACCAGCGCCTCGTCGAGCAGCAGATAATCCTTCACTGTCAAGTCTCCATTAAACAGGCCCGGCAAGGGGTCGGGCAAGAACGCAAACCGGTGGCCGCTCTCGTGAAGTTCCTTGGCTCTGCGGAAAATCTGCCGCAGAATGATTTCCGAACTCCGGGTAACCGGATGAAAATAAACCTGCCAATACATTTGATATCTGGACATCAGGTAATCTTCGACCGCATGCATGCCCGACTCCTTGACCACGATCCGGCCCTGAAACGGCCGAAGCATCCGGAGAATCCGGTCCATATCGATGGTTCCATAATTGACGCCGGTAAAATAGGCATCCCGCAGCAAATAGTCCATCCGGTCCGCATCGAGCGGGCTGGATACCAAATTCACCACAATGGGATGTTCATAATCCTTGCGGATAACAGCGGCCACCTTCTCCGGAAAATCCTCCCCAAGTCGCCTGAGCACGTTCCCGACCTCCGTATCGCCGAGTACGATTTTGCAGGTCCAATCCTCATGATGCATCTGAAATGCCTGTTCAATCGAATGGGAGAACGGACCATGTCCCAAATCGTGAAGCAAAGCCGCGCAAAGGGCAACAAGCCGCTCCTCCTTAGGCCAATCTGCATAATCGGCACGTTCGAATTGGGATATAATGCGACGCGTAATTTCATAAACGCCCAGGGAGTGAGAAAACCGGCTATGTTCTGCCCCATGAAAAGTCAGATATGAGGTGCCAAGCTGTCGAATCCGCCGCAACCTCTGAAATTCGGGCGTATTAATGAGGGCCCAGATAATTTCATCCTGCACATGCACATAATTGTGAACCGGATCCTTAAATACTTTTTCTTCCCGAAGTTGATCATGCATCTTAAGACCCCTTTCTCTTAATAAAAAAAATGATTTTGAAGATTTAAGAGAGATTGTGACTGATATAGTAGGATTATGTCGAACCGTGTCGAATACTGTCTATGAGGGAATTTCCAACATGTCGAATGTGTCGAAACCCTATGTTTTCCGAGAATTACGCGGTTTTTCATACCCGATAATTATTTAAAATTAGAAATAATAATGAACTCTACCATAAATAGGTTGACTGTTTTGGCAAACGTTGGTATTATAAATATCATAAAAGATAGAAGTTTGTCGAATAATGACACTTTTAAACTATAGCGAGAGGGGCTATCATCGGTTATGATGAAATCAACAGGTATTGTAAGAAAAGTAGACGAATTGGGACGGGTAGTTATTCCTATCGAATTGCGCCGTACACTCGGTATTGGCGAGAAGGATGCCCTCGAAATTTATGTCGATGGTGAGCGCATCATGTTGAAAAAATATGAGCCTGCCTGCATCTTCTGCGGTAACGCAGAGAATGTTACTTACTTCAAAGGCAAAATTGTTTGCCACGAATGTGTCACAGAACTTCCTACCCCTGTGACAAATTAAGATTTATAGTATATAATAGTTTTATTGAAAACTGTTAATTCTAACCTTTTTCATATCTCCTTGGCGTCTTCCAGGCTTGAACCCAGCCTGTGAAGGCCCCTTTTTTTTATATTTACCCATACAAAGTGCTATTTCCTTCTATATAATAGGAACGGAAAATATGATGTAGGCAAGGGAGTAAAATGATTCCGAAGAAACGGAGTGGTCGCCTTTGTTTTCGGATTTCTACCCTATTTGATCTTATATAATCATGAAATCCGGAAACAACAGCGATCGTAGGAACATTTTACGTACTTGCACTAACATTAATTTCAATAGTT
>DJTQ01000228.1:0-10996 GCA_002439285.1 Paenibacillaceae bacterium UBA6304 | reverse complement strand
GCGATCGTAGGAACATTTTACGGACTTGCCCCCCATCTATTAGGTCTCTTCATCTTATATAGTTACAATAGCTCTTTATAGATATCCCGTTTGGATACGCCCCGATCTCCTGCAACTTTTTTCATAGCATCTTTGCGGGGAAGATTCTCTTTCTCCTCATAATGAAGAACGTGCTCCTCAACCGATAAAGACTGCCACCAGGCGTCCTTCCGTTCCTTCACCTCTTCCGGGTGTGCACCGGCAACCACGATACAATATTCGCCAAGCGGTGGATGTTCGTCCAGCCATGCAATAGACTCGCTCAGTAAGCCTCTAGCCATTTCTTCGTAACGCTTTGTCAACTCCCGCGCCAATACGACTTCTCGGTCACCCCACGCCTTCAGCATAGATTCCAACGTTTTGATAACCCGGTGAGGGGACTCATAGAATAGAAGCGTACTTTCCTCATCCTGCAGCGAGATAAGCAGTTGATCCCTGTCTTTATGATCCCGCGGCAAAAATCCGACAAATTGAAACCGCTCGGTAGGTAGCCCGGACACGATCAGCGCGGACAATGCCGCATTGGCTCCAGGAATTGGAATGACCGAAATCCCCTTCTCCAGCGCCAGTTTTACAAGATCACTGCCTGGGTCGGAAATGGCCGGGAGACCAGCATCGCTGACCAGAGCCAAATTTTTTCCTTCTATTATAAAGCGTATTAATTCAGGTCCACTCGCCGCCTTGTTATGTTCATGATAGCTGAGCAACTTACCTGGAGAAATTTCAAAGTGAGTCAATAATTTTCGGGTCTGCCGTGTATCCTCGGCTGCTATAATATCGGCCTCCTGAAGCGTTCTCACTGCACGGTACGTCATATCCTCCAAATTTCCTATCGGTGTGGCGACGAGATACAATTTCCCTCGCTCTTCATTAGAACGTTCATCGAAACTTTTTTGAATGCTTATGCTCATGTTCTTCCCTCTTTTGGTCCATAGTAGATATTCATAATCTCCGGACAATATTTCCCTAGCTCGTCATAAACAATTAATGGCGGCATGACTCGAACATCCGGCTTGCCGTCACGCAGTGCCTCGATCAACACCATGTTCGCCTCAGCTCCCGCCCGCGGATGCACGAATCGAAGCCGCTTCGGTTCCAGCCGATATTGACGGAATACGGTCAGGATTTCCCCAAGTCGTTGTGGCTTATGTACCATCGTTACCTTTCCGCCGGGGCGCACTAGCCGCATCGAAGCGGAAATAACGTCCTCTAAAGTGCAGTGAAGTTCATGACGGGCTATCGCTTGATGGGTATTTACTTTTAAATCCCCGCCGGTAAGCGGCATATAAGGGGGATTTACCGTGATGGCGTCGTAAGCTCCATGTCCCGTCTCTTGAACCAACTCCCGCAAATCGCCTTCGCGGATATTAATTTGGTCCCCTAATCCGTTCATCTCTACACTCCGTCGCGCCATGTCCGCAAGCCGGGGCTGTATCTCAATGCCTTCAATCTTAGCCTTCGTGCTGGTCGAAAGCAACAGCGGGATCACCCCATTTCCGGTACACAAATCAAGGATTTTGCCGTGTTTCGGAACTTGCGCGAAACGGGCCAGCAAAACAGCGTCCATCGAGAAACTGAAAACCTCCTCACTTTGAATAATACCGAGCTCATGGGTCAATAGATAATCAACCCGCTCTTGATCATGCAATTCTACTTCATTCTTCAATTTCGATCTTCCGTTCTCTACATAATTTATATACGCAAAAATATATATTTCTAAAAAAAACCGTAGGAGACATCCCTACGGTTCGTTATTTATTCAAAAAAGATAAGCAGAACAGGCAATCGCCTTCCGTCCGCAAATGTCCGTAATAGACATTGCAAATATGGAAACCTTCATGATACAGGCGCGCCAGATTATCGTACCCTTCACCAACGATATCGATCGCTTCGCTTCCTTCAATCAGCAAAGGAGCGGATTGAACCGGAGATAGCAAAGGCGCTTTGCCTTCTTTGCTCTCCCCCTTCAGAATTTTGCGCATCTTCTCGTTCTCAAGGCGAAGCTGCTGATTCTCTTCAAGCAGCCTCTTGACCTCCAGCATAAGCGTGCTAAATTGGCCGTGAACCTTTCCCATTTGTGTTTCCAGCTCTTGCATATGATTGAAAATATCTTTATTCTCCAAGTTCCCACCCCAGAGTCATTCATTCTCTAAAGTCTTTCTTGAACAACTTCTATTTTATAACGACATCATCAAGCGGCAGCTCCTTGACTTTGCCGACTTCAAACAACTGCACATGAACCGTACGCGCTCCGGCGTTTAGACCAACCACTTTCCCGTCTCCCAGCGAGGTGACGACCATCTTTCCTACGGAAGGAAGCTCTTCCTTCACGCTTTCGTAATTATCATGCTCAAATTTCAGGCAACACATTAATCGTCCGCATAATCCCGAAATCTTGGTTGGATTAAGCGATAAGCTCTGATCCTTGGCCATCTTGATGGACACCGGCTCAAAATCACCGAGCCAGGATGAGCAGCAGAGCACCCGTCCACAAGGACCGATCCCGCCAAGCATCTTGGCCTCGTCTCTGACGCCAATTTGCCGCAGTTCAATCCGTGTCCGGAAGATGCTGGCCAAATCCTTAACCAATTCGCGAAAATCGACCCGACCCTCCGCCGTAAAGTAAAAAATAATTTTATTGCGGTCAAACGTAAATTCCACGTCGACCAATTTCATCTTGAGATCATGGTCTTTAATTTTATTTAAACATGTGGCAAATGCGTTTTTTGCCGCAAACTTATTCTCCTCTACAACACGAGCATCGGACTCGTCGGCGATACGGATCACCTTTTTCAGCGGAAGGACTACATCGTTCTCCCCGACCTGCTTCTTGCCAACAACCACTTTTCCGTATTCGATCCCGCGCGCCGTTTCGACAATAACACTGTGATCCTTCTCAACAGGTAGCTCTAACGGATCAAAGTAATATATTTTGCCCGCTTTTTTAAAACGGACGCCTACTACAGTGTACAAAAACTTACCCCCTTGTATACCTATAAAAACCTGGTGACTCTTAAAAAAACCCATGTTCTTGCACGGGAGAAGTTTATCTGTCCGAAGCGCCTTGGCTCCGGCCTGCAACATCTGCGTTTATCCGCCGATGCCGATCAGGAACTGTTCGAGACAGAGTTGGCCGTTCATGTTCTGACGAAGCTTCTTCTTGCTCTCCGCCGCAAGCGCCATCGCATCAATCCACTGTGCCGCACTGCGGGAAAAGGCTTGTTTAACGATAAAATCCAGTTCATCTATGAAAACGATTTGATCATGTCTATGATAGAGCGCATGGAGCATGTCCTTGAACCACAAATGGAAAAGGTCAAACAGCATGTCCAAATGCTCGCCTAACCCAGCTTTGATGACACTTTGCTGCGCTGTAACTAAAGGAGACCCGCCACGGCCAGCGGTTTCCTTCCCTAATTGTAACACTACGTTTCTAATTTCTGCAAACCAATTCTGACGCAATAGTTCACGGCAAGCCTCAGGTCCAGCCGCCACATGTACGGCAGGCCTGGATAGCGCCACCGGGAACCCCTCGCCCGATAACATTTGGAGCATCTGCTCCGGATCAAGCGGCAAGAATGGTACCCACTGTGCCCTGGATTGAATCGTAGGCAGCAAGGCCCGTCCATTATCCGAGAGCAGAATTGCTACCGCGGGTGAAGGCGGTTCTTCTAAAAACTTCAATAAGCTGTTCGCCGCTTGCACGGTCATTTTGTCCGCATGGTCAATAATGTATGCCTTTGGGTTTCCGCTCTTCGAACGGTAAGAGAAAATTCGTTGCAGTTCACGGATCTGGTCAATTTTAATGGTAGCCCCGTCCGGAGCGATTTGATTCAGATCGGGATGATTGCCGTGCAGCACTTTCCGGCACTCCAGACATTCGCCGCAGGCATCGTCCCCGCCCTCCGTGCAGAAGAGAGCCTGGACAAAGGCCATAGCCATTTCCTTCTGTCCACTGCCCGGTGGACCGCTAAATATATAGGCATGAGATATGCGATTCTGGCGGAGGCCGCTTTGCAGTAACTGCTTCGCCGCCTCCTGCCCGACAATTTCTTTAAAAGACATAGTTCATTTCTACCTTTCTTCCAAGACATATCTGCCTATCCGGAAGATGCCCTTTCTAACAGAAGCATGCGGCTTTAGAAACATATGTTGATCAGCATGCCCCGGATTTCGCCAATCTTTTGCAGAAGGTCGATCTTTCCCTGCTCGGTCTCCAACAGTTCATCCGCCATTGCAAGCAGTGCGGCATCCACCTCGTCCAGTAATTTATAGCGTTTCCCGCGCCCGCGCCGGTCCCAGCCCTTGGATTCCTTAATGCTGACTCCCTGGCGGACGGTATCTTCCAGAAATCTTTTGACTAACAGGCGGTACGCCTTCAATTCCCGGACCGTCATCGAATGGGCCAGCCGGTCGCCCTGAAGCTGAATCTCCTTAAATCTCCGATTTAGCTCCTCTTTAGAAGCCTGTTCGCCATGCTGTTGCATAACATCGGAGAAATTCTTCGACTGAACTGGCTTAGCCACATTCTCATTTATTCCCAAACCGCTTTTCAGCGGTCTGTACCCCGGATCTATTTTCACAGCTGTCACCGCCGCTCTTTCATAATCTTAGTATATGCACCATAGGACATGGTTTAGAAATGTTCGAAGCGTTCAACCGGCAGAACGAATACGGTAGCTCCGCCCACTTGAACCTCTACCGGAAGCGGCAAATATGAATCGGTTGTTCCGCTCATCGGTGTTACCGGGGTAACCAGCTGTTCACGCACTTTACAACTGTTACGGATCACGTTCATTACGGATTCAACCTGGTTATCGTCAATCCCGATCATAAATGTCGTGTTCCCTGCCCGCAGAAACCCTCCGGTACTGGCCAATTTTGTCGCCCGGAAATTTTCCTTTACCAGTGCGCTGGACAAACGGTTGCTGTCTTTATCCTGTACGATCGCCACGATCAGTTTCATTTGCAGCCCCTCCTCGTTTCGTTTTGATTTTTGAATAACCTATAAAAGTTTTAACCATATCTTAATAATTTGACATTCATACCCCGAATTCCTTTAAATCCGCGGCTAGTCGGGTTCTTATTGCAGCAGCGACCTCTTCTTGCGTTCCCGAGGCATCCACCGTCCGGATCCGCTCCGAGTACATGGATCTAACGATATCATATCCTTCCCTTACCTTATGGTGAAAAGAAAGACCCTCCAGATCGAGACGATTGATTTCCCGCCCTTGGCCGGCGGCAATACGCGACAGTCCGACTTCAGGTTCGATATCCAAATAGTAGGTCAAGTCGGGGAATCGCCCCCCCGTGGCAAAAAGATTAATCGATAGCACCTCATTTATGCCTAACCCCCGGGCATATCCTTGATAGGCTAAACTGCTATCGATAAACCGGTCACACAGTACGGTAATACCTTTGGCTAATGCAGGCTCGACGATTTCCGCCAAATGCTGACTTCGAGCCGCCGCATATAACAGCGCCTCGGTCCGCACATCCATTTCCGTATGGGCCGGATTCAATATAATTTCACGGATCTTTTCCGCAATCCGAATTCCCCCCGGCTCCCGGGTAGTGATATAAGGAACGCCCTGAGCTTCTAATTCCTGTCCTAGTTCGTGGATGACCGATGTTTTCCCTGATCCATCGCCACCTTCTAAAGTAATGAATAACCCTTGTCGCTTCACGTTCAATTTCTTCCCTGCTTTCTTTCCTTTGCTTTTTGAGCAACCTCTCTGATCACCTGTATCGTTGAAAGTGTCGGGTCCGCAGCCCCTTGGCATTTAGCCTTGGCCTGGCGAAGCGCTATTAACTGCACTACCGTGCGGTCCTCAATCTCTTCGCCGGGATATAGAAGTGGAATTCCTGGAGGATAAGGAATGATCATTTCTGCTGCCAATCGTCCAGCACAATTCTCCAGAGATACGGCTTCCTTGTCCCCCGGTGATAATGGACGAAGTCCAAATATCACCGGTGTCGAAACTGCATCAATGTTCCACGTGGAAAACGCAAAGGGTGGCGAATTGTTAGATTTTTCCTGTTTGGATGTTGATTCGCTTACTTCTTCACACCGCACATAGCTCACTGCGCTCGGTGTGGCGATGCATGACGGCTGTCGATCATCTTCGAGTTCAATTCGCTCCAATGCTCGTAACAGTCGGGTGACATCTTCTCCTGAAGTCGCCGGACTCAGCGCAAGAACCACATACCGGTCATCGCTCATCTCGGGGACGCAGCCCGCCTCCTCCAACCGATCCTGAAGCTCATAGCCGCTCAATCGGCCGGACCGGTCATATAGCACGGCTTTGAAGGGATCTTGTATAACATATGCAGTTTCTTCTCCGCGTGCGCCCGGTGCTTCGAGGATTCCGAAGCTGTTAAGTGCCTGTACACCGCGCCGCAATCTCTCTGCGGCAGCCAGTCCTCCCGCAAACCAGTCCGATCCACGAGACTGGATGCGGCTTCGGCTCAAATCGAGCGAAGCCATGATCGGGTAGGACGGGCTGGAGCTCTGCACCATCGCCAGCCGCTGGCGGAGCAGGTCCCGGTCGAGCAGGCCGCCCTGCACATGCAGCATCGCGCCCATGGTGAGCGCGGTCAGCATCTTGTGCGTGGACTGCACGACGCCGTCGGCGCCAGCCTGTAGGGCGCTCTCCGGCAGTGCCGGGTGCAGCCCGAAGTGGGCGCCGTGCGCCTCGTCCACGAGCAGCGGCACGCCGCTCGCGCGGCAGAGCGCGGCCAGCGGCCGCAGCGACGTACCCATCCCGTAGTAGTTCGGGTGCGTGACGAGGAGCCCTTTGGCGCCGGGATACCGGCGCAGGGCCTCACGCACCGTTGCCTCCGACGGGATGGTCGCCAGGCCGCTGCCCGGATCCCGCTGCGGCGCCAGAAACACCGCGTGCGCGTTTGCCAGCATTAATCCGTGAATGACGGATTTATGCACATTTCGCTGCACGAGCAGCACATCTCCCGGAGCGTGGCACACGCTCAGGATCAATGCCAGGTTGCCGGCCGTGCTTCCGCCAACCAGAAAGAACGACTCCTCCGCGCCAAAGGCTTCCGCCGCGAGTTGCTGCGCCTCGCGGATGGCTCCCTCCGGATGGTGCAAATCGTCCGTGCCGGTAATCTCCGTCACGTCGATCTCCATGACCTGGGCTAATTCCCCGCCCAGGTCTCCCTCTCCCCCATAGGACATGCCATTCTTATGCCCCGGCACATGAAAAGAAGCATCTTGCCGCTCCTTGTATCGCAGCAAAGCTTCATACAATGGAGCTTTGGCATTCCCTCTTTCGTCAGTCCCTACTCTAGTTTTTTCCTCTGCTTCAGCTCTTTCTATTTCCCTTACCTCACCCTCACCCCTAACTTGCTCCTTCTCTCCTTCTCCGATACTCAATCTATATCCTGATCCTTCCGGCTTGTTCTATCACATCTCTTTCGCTTCATTGTAACGCTTTCCTATGAAAGAGGGCAACATAAAAGGACCCGCCATTTCTTAGAACAGGTCCCTCACCATATGCCATTATGCATTTTTTTCTACCCAGATCTGCTTCATGCGATGAATGAAAAAATGATATTTATCCTCTTGGACATCCGTATGCACCATTTCCGCTTCACAAGCGTCACATATAAATTCCGATACAATATGAATACCTTCTGACTTCGGTTCTCCGCAAATAATGCAAGTGTTTTCGGCAAGTTCATCCATTTACGATCCCACCTTGTGTGTTTTACTACCAGTATGGCACATATTCTATTATTTTAAACCTTTTCATAGTCGGTTTCTTACTTTATATATATGCGGATTGTTAACCTTCCGTGTTTGTACGGCGGCATCTCAAAAATTCTTTATTTTTATCCGATATATTAATCAAGGTGTGTCTTCTGCACGGAGTCCCACACCTAAGTTTAATCAAAGGAGGAGTTCATTCCCAAATGTCTGCCGATCCCGCGAACAATGCGACGTTTTACCATTATAAACTACTTAAAAAAATAATCCTGCCCAAGCCTCTTATCAGCAGCTTATTGACACTGCCCTTAATCTGGCTTGCTGCAGAGATGGTGTTTATCTCCTGGACTAGTATTTTCTTTTTCCTTTTGGCGATTCCGATTATGCTCTGGATCCATTTTGTCATTTCCCGTTCCGTGCTCATTATCGCAAGCCATTCCTATAATAAACGGTGGAGCTTTACGCGCCGGATTCCATGGGTAGGATACCTGCCAGAGCAATTCGTCAGTTACAACATATTCCGCAGGGTACACCTGCATGTGGCCTGGATCGGATGCTGCCTTATAGCGATCCTCCTCCCCTGGTCGCCTGTTTCGTTTTCTATCTCTTTAATCTTGTGGCATTTCTGGTTTCTGACCCCAAGATTCTATATCTTGGCCGGTTTAAGAAAACAGCCTAAAACCGGGATGATCAAGTTTAACGAACAGGATACCTCCTATTACATGCCATAAGTGACTTCTACATATTAATAAAAGCCTGTCTCCTGCAACGATGCAGGAAACAGGCTGATCGATTCTCGCTCTCGAGAACTCATTAACCTCGTGCTTGTCTTTATTGAAGCTAATCTTTAACTCTAAGGGCTCTCTAAACCCTGGATGACGGCCTTCTCCTCCAATTTGGGAACAAGTACGGTAAAAGCATTATCATGTATAGTAAGCTGGACGACCAATTTATCTTTTTTGTACACAAGCGTCGTTCCTGTACTCTCTTCTGTCTTCTCCGTCCATCCCCACTCCGTAATCGCCGTTTGGTAGGCTTCGGGGACACCGTCGCTTTCCTTCAAACCGGATAATGAATAATGCACGTAATCCATTTTAGAGTTGTTCATTGCCGTTTCCGTCCGTTTAGCTTCTTTAGGAATAGGGAAGCTCTTCTCTACCGCCGATCCAACAAAAGTCGTCCAGGAAGGCCCGGAAGCTGCACAGCCTACAATGACGAACATCATCATCAAGACCACCCCCATGAAGCACAAGGAATATCTTATTCCCCTTTGCTGCATGATTATTCCTCCTTACACAGCCTATATTCTGACCGTATATGATTCATCGCTGTCCATTCCCGATATAGAACGCGGATAGGCCAAATCGCCTAAAAAGATACCACACTTTATTATAACGGTAGACTATCGCCTGTCGGTAACAAAAAGGTTACATTCCTTTTGATAGGTTCTAAACATTTTAAACGTCAAAAGACTCCTGCCTTTATTGCGCTACTATTATTTTAAAGCATCAAACGGGTTGCTCCCCTTTGGCAAAAGCTCATCGAATGCAATTGAAAACTCCGGAAATCCCGCAGCATAAGGCGTATACTCATATATTTGGAAAAAGACCTTCAACGTATCGGGCTGAAGATAGAAGTCCGGCTGATCACCCAAGCTTTTGAATCCGCCAAAATATCCTGGAAGGCTGTTCAACTGGGCATTTAATTCACTATTAAGCTTTTTGCGATATTCCTTATTTGCGCCAAATAAAGTATCAAGAGTCAGCAATTTTCCATCCTTTAGTGAGAAGGTGTAACCCTTTCGCAGGCTCATGCCGTGTGCTCCGCCAAGATATTCATATTGGTCCGTCAGTAGGCTCAGTACTCCATCTTGGTTATACGTTACAATATAAGACGCAGTAAATTCATAAGGCATGCTACCTTCCTCCTGACTCTCCCTCTCCTTCAACTTTGCTTCTATATTTTTGCGGAATACGTTGATGTCCTCTCTGATCTTTTCATTAATTGCAGACTCTGCTTCCTTGCTCTCATTACCTTTCAATTGCGGATATTTGAGATGGATCGATACTGCCTCGGAATCCTTATCATAACCTGAAGTAACAAGGGTTACCTTATTCTCCGGAACTTTCTCTATCTTCAGAAGTTTCGCAGTTGAATTCCATTTCCCCTCATAGCCTAAATAATTTTTTACCCATTGAAAAGGAATGTAAATTCGGCCGTTAATATTCTTTGCCTCCGGTTCACCAAGATAAAAGCCGTTTACATAGGAGGTAATACCCCCCTTGTGCTGGATTAGATCCAATTGCTGGCGTCCCTCTCCTACCGAATACGTATTGCTGATCGAATTATAATTTAAAGGCAACTTCAGCATATCCCTTAAAAAGGCAACGGGTACCCAGGACCGGCCCTCTATAAGCAGGCCTTGCAATTCTGAGGTTTTCCCGTCATATTGAAGCACAATCGAATGGCTTGCCGATTTTTGTGGTTTCGTGCTCTTCGTGCTCGCTGCATAACCTGATTCCGCTGGCAACCAGGTTCCGCTGCACAACAGCCCTACTGCTATAATAACTGCACTCCAACGTTTTTTACGATTCATATTATTTCCTCCTAACAAACTTCTATCTCACAACCTACCCTATTATATCCAATTGACGGCAAGAATAAATTACATTCCATCTTACGGTTTCTTCTTAATTTCCCTGCAAGTTTGACGTTTCCTTAACCCCTTTTTAACCAATTCCGCAGGAATGGACCCTAGTTCCTATCTTAGGCATATAACCACCGAGGTAGTCAGCTGTGATCTTTGGTGGTTGCCCGCCGCTTGATAGCGCCCCAGTCTTCTCACCCCGTCAAGATAGTTCGGCCCTAATACCTCGCTTCAGCACACCATACTCCATCAAACCTCACTTCAACACTTGTTACTTCACCAATCCCCACTCCATCAACGTAATTGAATTTGCTACGCAACAGTTGGTCAATTAGCTGGATTTCCTACAGTTAATTTCGCCCGAATGAGCTAGTTGTGTGAATTAGATGGAAAACCTACAGCTAATTCAGCGCTTTCCCTCCCAAGCAGCACAAACCCACCAAATTAGCTGGAGGTTTTACAGTTAGTTGTCTGGAACGAGCTGATCCTGCAAAAATACCTGTAGGTTATCCAGTTAATTCTCCAGTTAAGTTATTGGTTATAATTCCTGTAATACCTGAATAGCAAAAAAGCACCACCGAGTT